>JAAFHI010000088.1 GCA_013298335.1 Actinomycetota bacterium | reverse complement strand
GTGAGCTCGAAATGGCTCTTTTCGGTCGGCGAGGAACTGAGGGTGAGCGGCGCCTGAAGCGCGTCGCTCATGGTGACGATCACGAATTGTCCCGGATCGAAATCGAAGGCATTCACGCCGAAATCGAAGGCATAGCTGCGCACGTCGGCGAGTTCCTGGGTGATTTTCCGGATGGTGTACCGAAGAGGTTCCACAGTGTGGCTGTATCCTTAAAGGGTGTTGAAAAAATATCGGGTCGGTCCGCCGCGCGCCGGAATCACCCGGCGGGGTGTCCGTCCGGACCGTTCGAACCGTTCGGAATGGGGGTGGAAGACCGTCGGTTCAGTTCGGACTTGAGCTTTTCTATTTCCAGCGCCGTCCGGGACTCGTTTTCCTTGACCTCGCGAACCAGGGCGCTCAACTCGGCGTTCAGGCGTTCGTTTTCGGCCCGAAGGTCGCTGGTGGCGGTTTCATACCGTTCGGCTTCCTCGTCGAGCGTGGCCCCGAGCCGCCGATGCTGGGTCCCGACCGCCATCTGGAGGGCGCCGAGTTCCCGGGCGGTCAGCTCGCCCGCCGCGAGCATCGTTTCAAGCGCGCCCTGACGGACTTCCAGTTGCCCGACGAACGACCGGTGGTGCGCCGACACCGCCGCGCGCAGGTCGCCGAACTCCGACTGGACAAACTGGGCGGCGTCGAGCGTGGCGTCGAGCGTTTCCGCCAGTCGCTTTCCTTCCCGTTGCGCCGCGGCGAGTTCCGACTCCAGCCGGGCGACGGTCGCCAATGCCTGCTCCAGCGACTGTTCCAGCGGAGCAATCCCCGACCGGAGGTCCGGGAAGCGGGCGAGAGTCCGGTTCACGAAACCCGCGCAGTAGCGATAGGCGATGCGGGTCAGGGCCGGGAGCGCCTCCGGTGAACGCAATCCGACCGCCTTTTCCGCCGGTAAACCATTCGACATATCCACCTCAACCACCGGACGATGCGAGCGCGGCTCAGAACATCATTCCGGCTTGAATGAGAACATTGATCATGGTCGTCACCTGCTGTGGATCCTGAATATCCCAGCAGGCGACCGATCCCGGCGGGACACCGAGGGCGGTTGCGACCTGTTCGATGAATTGGGGTTGTTCGTAAGGGGCGGCGTTCAGCAAGCAAATAATAGACGGCTTGGTCAGTATCTCGGCGTACTCTGCGGCCAGTGCCTCAAGTTCCTGATCCGTCACGCCGTTGTGGGCACTGATGAACAGCATGTTTCCGAGCAGGTGCCCCGGCAGGGCGAGGACGCCCGGCAATTCCTTCGCCGACGGCACGCTGATGACCGAGATGCGGAGATCGGACCGCATCGGAAGCCAGGCCAGTTCGTGCAGCACCGACGACGCATTGTCGAGCGGCTCGCGCGTGATGATCGTCCGCTGGCCTTCGCCGATGTGGCGGAGCGTCTCGGCAAAGGCCGCACGATAGGGATGCGGTAACCCGAGCGCCGCGAGATAGGTCACCTCGGGAACGGCCCCGAGCGACATGCGGAGCGACTGGGCGAGCATGAGGCCGTCGCTCGGCAGGAAATAGGAATGGGTCGCGGCACCGAGCTTTTGCACGGCGGGAAGCGGCGGGAGCGGCACGGATTCGGGGACCGACGGCTCGCTCGCCACCACCCCCGCTTCCGGCGTAACCTCCTGACCGGAAACAACTTCCGTCAGCAACCCGGTCGAAACCAGCCCCGAAACCAGGAACTGCAACGCCGACGCCTGATCGGGGACAATCTCGATGATGTCTCCGAGCGTCATCTTTCCGTCAAAAAAAATCAGCAGGTTCGCCGTCTGCTGCGGCAGATCGCCGGTGCTGAGACGATGACTCAATTCCGGCGCGACGGCGTAGATCTTCGAGGTATCGGCCTGGTTTCCGAGCAGGGCGTCAGCCATCGTCAGAACCGACTCGGCCGTTTGAATCGCCCGGGAAGCAGCCGGAACGGCCGCCGCGGGAACCACCGGAATCACCGGTTCGGACTCTTCCGGGACCAGCGCCTGAGCCAGCGCGCCGGACGTCCGCGGCTGCCGGGACGAGGTAATGCTGATGACGTTGCGCGACGGACCACTGATGATCGCCGACGTGCTCAGGGCAACCGCCTCTTCTTCCCTGCCGGGAATGCCGAGCACCCGCTGCTGTTCGCGGTGTTCGTCGCGCCGCCGGAAGGCTTCCAGAAGAATATTGGGAAGCGGCCGCTGGATGACCCGGTTCGTCTTGTAGAAGGCGGTCGTAATCTGAATTTCCTGATTTTCCCACGCAATCACGTCGTAGGCGGCGTCTTCCCCGGAAAGATTCCCCGTTTCGGCGTCGACCAGGATGCCGTCCGAGAAATAGAGATAGCCGACCTTGCCGTCCGCCGTCACCCGCAGGGTACAGGTTTTCTTCTCCGCCTCGATCAACTGGAGAAACGAGGCCAGCGTGATGCCATGAATGATGCCCTGCGACTTGGCGTCGAGTTCGTTCTTGATCGCGTTGTAGAGCGCCGTCACGTTGAGCGGCTTCTGCAACACCGGAAAAGTTCCGATCTTGTGCAGCCGGTCCTCGACCGTCGAGAGACCGAGGGCGGTCATGACGATGACCGGCATCTCCGGGAAACGACTCATCATGCGGGTAATGAGTTCGAATCCGTCCAGAACCGGCATCAGCAGGTCGGTGACAACCAGATCGATGTGCGTGGTATTGAGCGTTTCGATGGCGACCTGACCGTTTTCGGCGGTGTAGACATCGAATTCGGCGCTGTAGCGACCGAGCCACTTCGCAACGAGACGCAGGACGGTCTTGTCATCCTCGACAAGGAGAACACTGTTCATGGCAAATGCTTTCTGTCTGTTTGGGAACAGTTGAACTCAAAAGTCTGTCAAGGGGTGGCAGGTCCATTGTGGTTCAGGCTTTCCCGGAGGTCAACTTGAAATTTCGGGTCGCTCAGAATCGTCGGGATGTTTGGGGGAAGGAATCCGACGCTCGCAGGATTCCAAGGACCTGTTGCCGAATTATTGCGGACGCCCAACAGAATAGTTCTTACAGACCGCTCGAGACGAGGAATTCCGGCGTCACGATGGTCGGGCAGTAGAACCCGCTCGACGTATTGAAAAGGCGGATGCGCGCCTGTCGGTGAACGCTCGCGATATGCCCAAAGTTCCAGGTTACGAAAAAATCCACCTTGTGAACCGAGGCAATCGCGACGTGAAGCGCGTCGGCGGCGAAACGACGGGGGAAGATGCCGCGTCCGAGATAGCCCTCCGCCAGAATCGCCGCCTCGTCGAGCAGTTCAAGGTGCGCGAGCGGCTGCGCGAGGTTCAGGTAGGCCGACCGGTGGGGCTCCGGAACGCGCTCCAGTTCGCGCACGACCAGCATCGACACATACGCCTGGTACTCCCTCATGTCGTGCTCCCACCAGCGAATCGTCAAATCGCGCCGAAAGGGATCGTCATTGTCGAGGTACGCGCCGATGACCGACGTTTCAAGGTAAATGGAAAGCTTCATGGGAAAAGGATAAAGGATGAAGGATGAAGGATGAAGGATGAAGGATGAAGGATGAAGGATGAAGACATTCACCGGTCGCCTCCGGGGAGTCAACCGGTTTTCGCACTGCCTGCATCCTTCTTTCACCTGCCTTTCACTTCATCCTTCATCCTTCATCCTTCATCCTTCCGTCATCGTTCATCGTTCCGTTGACGCTCGGTTCGAATGCGCCCATACTTTTCGGGCGTCTTCTGATCCCACAAACGTACCGATTTTTTTCCTTACCGACGGGAGTGGTCGATATGCCAGAGAACGAGTCCAAGAAACCCGACATCACCCAACTTCTGGAAGCTCACCGGCGCGAGCGCGAGTCGCTCAACTGGGAGGGAACGTTCCGTGAGTACTTCGAAATGGCGGGCAAACAGCCGAAGCTCACGCAACTCGCTCATGCCCGCATCTGCGACATGATCCTCGCGGCGGGCACGACCGTCATCAACGAGGGGTCGCGCGACGAGATCACCCGCTACCAGTTCTTCAGCGATGACCTCTACGGTATCGACGAAGCGCTGGAGCAACTCGTCGAGTATTTCAAGTCGGCGGCGCAGCGGCTGGAAGTCCGCAAGCGCATCCTGCTTCTGATGGGACCGGTCGGCGGCGGCAAGTCCACCATCGTCACCCTGCTCAAGCGCGGCCTCGAAAAATGGACGCGCACCGAGCACGGTTCGGTCTTCGCCATCAAGGGCGACCCCATGCATGGCGACCCCATGCACCTGATTCCGCCGGAACTGCGCGGGGAGATTCAGAAACATTACGGCATCTACATCGAAGGCGAACTCAGCCCGCAGGCCCGCTACGACCTCGAACACACCTACAAGGGCAAGCACGAGGACGTGCTCATCGAACGCATCACCTTTTCGGAAAAGGACCGCGTCGGGATCGGGACCTTCGCGCCGAGCGACCCCAAGTCACAGGACGTATCGGAACTCACCGGCTCGATCGACCTTTCGACCATCGGCGAGGTCGGCGTCGAAAGCGACCCTCGGGCCTACCGCTTCGACGGCGAACTGAACGTCGCGAACCGGGGGATGATGGAGTTCATTGAAATCCTCAAGTGCTTACGCATCAACACTTTAGCAAGAACATCCAGAGGTTTGCTTGAAATCTCGGAGCTTGTCCAGAGTAAATCACCCGAACCACTTCAAAACTTTCCGATTCGAGTAAACCTTCGAACCCGCGACGGACTTGAACGAGCGACCAAACTTATCTACGTCGGCAAAGGCAAGACGATTCGGATCAAAACCCGCAAAGGCTTTGTGCTGGAAGGCTCGCCCGACCACCGCATCTGGGTCATTGGCATTGACGGCGAACACCAGTGGCGAGCGCTGAAAGACCTGGAGAAGACGGATCGCCTCTGCATTCACCGAAAAGCCGGAACTTGGGCGGAAGAGTCGCCAAAGATCGAGAACTGCTTACAGCCTACAAACCGAAAACCGGTCTTGCTGCCTGAACGAATGACACCGGAGTTCGCTCGACTCCTCGGCTATTTCGTCGCCGAAGGTAATTATGCAAGCCGCAAAAATGGTGGCCCCACCCCCGGAATCTGCATCAGCGCGACCAATCAGCAGGTCATTCAGGATTTGTTCGCGGTGACGAACAGTCTGGGCCTCTCGCCCCGAGCCGACGGACGCGGGCACTACATCATTCACAGCACCACCCTCGCGGAACTGTTTCAATCCTTCGGTCTCACGGGACGCCGCGCTCACGAAAAACATGTGCCGCGCATCATCCGCGAGTGCCCGAAGGACCTGATGTCGCAGTTTCTGCGGGCGTATTTCGACGGCGACGGGACGGCGACGAAAAGCTACATCTCCTGCACCACCGCTTCGGAAAAACTCTCGGAGCAGTTGCAGCAGATCCTGCTCAACTACGGCATCGTCGCGAAGCGTTCGACGGTTCACAACCATCAACTGGACCGCGATTACTTCACGCTGATCATCGACAGCGACAACATCGCGATCTTCAACCGGGAAATCGGTTTCGGTATCGACTACAAGCGCGAGGCGGCGGAACGGCTCGAAGCCGAGCAGCACATCGCGCACCGCGACGGATTGCCGAACCTGCAACCGCATTGGAACACCTTGCGCGAACGGCTGACCGATGCGGCGGTGATGACGTCGAGCGGACTTCCCTACCGGCAGCGGGTCGGCGTCCGGCAACTGATCGGCGACTATGCGTTCGAGCAACTCTGGCGGTTTGCGGAAGGTCGCGCCGTACCGTCGCTGCCCACGGCCCAGTCGGTCATCGACACCGTGGAAACGCATGCGCTCGTTCCCTTCACGATTCGGGAAACGGTCGAGAACCGCTACTTCTACGACGAGGTCGAGGAAACGACGGAGGGGTTCGACGACCTGTGGGACTTCCACGTTCCGGTCGGCCACACCTACGTCGGAAACGGCTTCGTCAATCACAACTGCGACGAGAAATTCCTCTACTCGCTGCTGACGCTCTCGCAGGAACAGGCAATCAAGACCGGTCGCTACGCGATGATCTACGCCGACGAGGTCATCATGTCGCACACGAACGAAAACGAGTATCAGTCGTTCGTCGGCAACAAGAAGAACGAGGCGTTGCAGGACCGGATCATCATGATCAAGGTGCCCTACAACCTGCGCGTGTCGGAAGAGGAACGCATTTATCAAAAGCTGCTCTCGCAGAGCAGTCTTCAGG
Source organism: Actinomycetota bacterium (assembly GCA_013298335.1). Lineage (GTDB taxonomy): Bacteria > Acidobacteriota > Blastocatellia > Chloracidobacteriales > Chloracidobacteriaceae > JAAFHI01. The sequence goes on along the minus strand of JAAFHI010000088.1, from coordinate 2,683 downwards.
GCGTCCACATCGCGCCCTACACGCTGCGCGTCGCGGCCATGTTCGCGGTTTTGACGCGCCTCGAAGCGCCGAAGCGGGCCAACGTCGATCTCGTCAAGAAGATGAAGCTCTATGACGGCGAGGACGTGGACGGGTTCAAGAGCAAGGACGTCAAGGAACTCAAGTCCGACACGGTTCGCGAAGGCATGTTCGGCATCTCGCCGCGCTATGTCATCAACCGCCTGTCGAACGCGCTGGTGCAGGAATCAAAGAAATACATCACGCCGATTGACGCGCTGCGGACCATCCGCGACGGGTTCGATCAGCACACCGGCATCACGAGCGAGGAGCGCGAGCGATACACCAACCTCATCACTCTCGTCCGCAAGGAGTTCGACGAAATCGCCAAGACCGAAGTGCAGCGGGCGTTCGTCTATTCGTTCGAGGAGATGGCGAAGGGTATCTGCGACAACTACCTCGACAACGTCGAAGCCTACTGTAACAAGGAAAAGATCAAGGACCCGATTACCGAGGAAGAGATGGAGCCTGACGAGCGGCTGATGCGGTCAATCGAGGAACAGATCGGCATTTCCGAAAACGCCAAGAACACCTTCCGGCAGGAAATCCTGATTCGGATTTCGACCTATGCGCGCAAGGGCAAGCGGTTCGAATACAACTCGCACGAACGGCTCAAGGAAGCCATCGAGAAGAAGATTTTCGCCGACCTCAAGGACGTGGTGAAAATCACGACCTCGACCAAATCACCCGACGCCGACCATCTGCGTCGCATCAACGAAGTCATCGACCGCCTGGTGAAGAACCACGGCTACACGACGGAAAGCGCCAACGAACTGCTCAACTACGTCGGCAGTCTGCTTTCCCGCTGAACGACCCAAACGGGAAGCGTGGCCGTTCGCGCTTCCTGTCTCCCTCCTTTTAGGAATACTGTTCGGACATGGAACGGATTTTACGTGCGTCATCCAGAATGACGCACAATTCCCGGCGACCTTCCCATTGAACCTCGCCTCTGCCCGTTCCACGCGGTTGTTTTCGGAAAACCGCCCCTTGTTCCTTATTCCCCGAAAGGAAAAATTCTGTGTCTTCTTCCACGCTTCCCGCCGTTCAGGCGTCGCGCATCAATTGGGTTCGCTCAACCGTTATTATTGGTGTCCATCTCGCGGCCATCTCCGCCTTCTTCATTCGCCCGACGCTGAAAGACCTCATCCTCGGACTCGTCTTCTATATTCTGACCGGACTCGGCGTCACCATGGGCTTTCACCGCCTGCTGGCGCACCGCAGTTTCCAGTGCCCAACTTGGTTCAAACGTTTTCTGGTCATTTTCGGTACGGCGTCGCTTCAGGGCGGACCGATCTGGTGGGTCGGCGTTCACCGGCGTCACCATCAGGCCTGCGACACCGCCAGCGATCCGCATTCGCCGATTCGTGGTTTCCTCTTCTCCCACTTCGGATGGATGTTGAAAGAAGGGACAAGCAATGAGCGCATCAACGCGCGCGATCTTTTCTCGGACCGCGTCATTGGATGGCTCGACCGGGGCATCAATCCGCTCGTTCCGTGGGCGGTGACCGGCGTCGTCTGCTTCGCAATCGGCGGATGGTCGGCGGTGGTCTGGGGAACGCTCGTCCGTACGGTGCTGCTCTGGCATGCGACGTGGGCGGTCAACAGCGTCTGTCACGTTTCGGGCGCGCGCCCGCATGATACGAACGAAAGAAGCGGCAACGTCTGGTGGGTGGCGCTGACGACCTTCGGCGAAGGCTGGCACAACAACCATCACGCGCATCCGCAGGCGGCCATTCACAACGAACGCTGGTGGGAATTCGACCCGTCGGCGATTCTTCTGAAAATCTTCGAACGGCTCGGAATCGTTTGGGACGCCCGGCGTTCACGGGCATAAACCGGATGTTTTTTTCAAGTCAATATCAGTACAGCCCCGTTGTGAATGACGGGGCTGTTTCTTATTCGGCAAAATGACTGAAATCCGTTGTATTCCAACGCCAAGTTGGGCACGCAAGTTCGATATTCATTTCGACGGGATACGACTGTCTCAATACCAATCCATTCAGGAACACCGGGAGAAGATGCTCGCGGTGGTACATGAAGCAGTGGTTAAGTATGTAAACAACCCGGATTTGGTGTGCGACCTTGAGAACCACTTCCCGCAACCGAAGCGACTGACGGGTGAGTATTACCTGAGTGATGAGTACTATCGGTGTGAAGTCGGCCCGGTACATTTTGTAATCTCAGTCAGTACTCATTTTCTGGAACCGCCGTGGTATCCGAATCAGGACAACTTCGACTATCTCGGATTGGAAGTTTGGCTTCATTGTGATCCGAAGCAGAACTGGGAATTTGTTGTAACGGGAATCGACTCTTCATCCATCTGACTTCTTTTTCAACCATGAGCGAGCCGACAACAGAAATTCTTTGCCCTATTCATGGAGAGAGCCACGCAACGTTTGTCTGCGGCCATCTCGCGACTTCGGAGGGGCTGGGCTTTTATTGCGACGACTCAACCGATGACCCACGACCGGACGCCTGGTGTTATGATTGCGATCTTGTATTGCTCAAGGAAGGCGACTGGACTGAAGACAATGAGCCCCAGATCACGCTGCTCTGCGCGGGCTGTTACGATACGGTCAGAGAACGCAATCAGGCAGTTCGACCCAATTTCGAACTTGACGGTTGG
>JAAFHI010000588.1 GCA_013298335.1 Actinomycetota bacterium | reverse complement strand
TTTCAAATCCGAACCGCGCCGCGAACTGGGCGGCCCGCAGGACCCGCAGGCTGTCTTCGACGAACGTCCGCGGATCGACCACCCGGAGCCGACCTTCCGTCAGGTCCCTGATTCCATTCTGGGGATCGAGAATTTCTCCGGTCAGAGGATCGAGCAGGAGGGCGTTGACGGTAAAATCACGTCGCCGCGTCGCTTCCTCGAACGACATGCCGGGATCGCCTTCAATAATGAAGCCGCGATGACCGCGCCCCGACTTGGATTCGCGCCGCGGAAGCGACACGTCGGCCTCTTCCCGCGGCGACTCGACGGGGCGAAATTTGTAGACCACGAAGTGTTCGCCGACCGCATTCACGGTTCCGGAGCTTTCGAGCAGCCGACGGAGACTTTCCCCGGCGAGACCATAGACCTCAAGGTCGAAATCCTTGGAAGGACGATCGAGCAAGCGGTCGCGGACCGTTCCACCCACCAAAAGGGCCCGCCCGCCCAGATTTCGGACGGTGCGGCAAAGCTGGAGCAGCCATTCGGGAAATTCGGGACGGGCGTTGGTCGGTGTTGAAAAACCGTGACTGGGACGACTGGAAGACATTACATTCCCGGCGCCTTTTCGTTGAATTTGTATCCCTCTCCCCACACGGTCAGGATGTACACAGGTTTCGAATTTGGGGGTTCGAGTTTCATCCGAAGTCGCGCGATGTGTGGGTCGATGTTTCGGTTGAATCCTTCATCTTCTCCCAGATTCAGCTCGTCGAGAAGTCGATCCCGCGAAAACACCTGCCCCGGACGCCGCGAAAGAACCGTCAGAATCCTGAATTCGGTCGGCGTCAGGACGATTTCGACGCCACGGCGGATGATGGTCCGGTTCGAGAGGTCAATCCGGAGGTCTCCCCGTAAAAGCACGTCTTCTTCGTCGGGAATCCGGGCGTTGCGCCGGAGGATGGCCGTGACCCGTAACTCCAGCTCCCGCATGCTGAACGGTTTGGAAAGATAATCGTCAGCGCCGAGTTCCAGGCCCTGGAGCCGGTCCTGGACTTCACCCATCGTCGAAAGGAAAAGAATCGGCGTGCCGATTCCCAGATTGCGGAGTTCCCGGCACACGGAAAATCCGTCCATTTCCGGCATCATCACATCCAGGACAATACAATTCGGTTGGTGGGCAAGGGTCAGCCGGATGCCTTCCCGACCGTTTGGCGCTTCCAGAACGGTGAAGTTCCGACGCCGGAAATACTCACGGATGGCAATCCGGACAGCCCGGTCATCATCGACGATTAGAATGGTTGAATTTGAAATGGCGGTCATTGCTTGATTCAAGAATGGGAAAAACGTCAAACCGACGGTTCGCTAAAGTGGCGGTTTGCCGATGGATATCGCGCCTTTACCTGAAGATGGAATCCACTTTATGATGGAGTCCTCTCGCCGACAAATCCTTTCGTGTCATTTTTCGAGGTTTTGCGGACACTTCATCGCCACAATCCGTGGAGGAGCGCGTCATGTCTCAAGAAATCGTCAAGTATCTCGGTGACGAAGCCGAGTCGTTACTCGGATACCAATCAAAGGGCATTCCGAAAGAAATGCTTCACCTTCCGGGCCCTGATTTCGTGGACCGAATCTACTCAGCGACCGACCGGAACCCGCAGGTCCTGCGCAGCATTCAACAGTTATTTGATCATGGCCGGCTTGGCGGAACGGGATTCCTTTCCATTCTTCCCGTCGATCAAGGCATCGAACACAGCGCCGGCGCGTCTTTCGCTCCGAATCCGATTTACTTCGACGGTGAAAATATCGTCAAGCTCGCCATCGAGGGCGGGTGCAACGCCGTTGCTTCGACATTCGGAGTGCTCGGTTCGGTTGCCCGGAAATATGCCCATAAAATTCCGTTCATCGTCAAAGTCAACCACAACGAATTTCTTTCCTACCCGAATCGCTATGACCAGATCATGTTCGGCAGCGTGAAACAGGCCTGGAACATGGGCGCGGTCGCCATCGGGGCCACCATCTATTTCGGCTCCGAGGAATCCACCCGGCAGATTCAGGAAGTGTCGGAGGCGTTCGAGATTGCCCATGAACTCGGATTGGCCACGATTCTCTGGTGCTACACCCGAAATCCCGCGTTCAAGACCGCCGAAAAGGATTACCACGTTTCAGCCGACCTTTCCGGACAGGCCAACCATCTCGGCGTTACGATCCAGGCCGACATCATCAAGCAGAAACTTCCGGAAAATAACGGCGGGTATGAAGCCCTCAAGTTCGGAAAGACCCACAAAAAAGTCTATTCGGAACTCACCACCGACCACCCGATCGACCTGACCCGGTATCAGATCGCCAACTGCTACATGGGCCGTTTCGGTCTGATCAATTCCGGCGGAGCGTCGGGAAGCAATGACTTCTCGGAAGCCGTCCGGACCGCGGTCATCAACAAACGCGCCGGCGGAACGGGCCTGATTTCAGGCCGGAAAGCCTTCCAGCGTCCGATGGAAGAGGGCGTTCAAATCCTCAATCTCATTCAGGACGTCTATCTTTCTCCCGAAGTCACCGTCGCCTGATCGAATCCCGCATGAAAGAGCCGGAAAACGCCTGAAGTTGGTTTTCCGGCTCTTTCTTTTGCGTGTAAAACCTTTTTATGGAGCTAAGTCTCGTCATTCCGGCCTACAACGAGGCGGAGCGGCTTCCCGCCACCCTCGACCAAATCAAGGCGTATTTCGAATCCGGCCCTCTTTCCCTGGAAGTCATTGTGGTTGATGACGGTTCGACGGACGGGACACCACACGTCGTTCAAGGGTGGATTGACGAGTTCCAGCGTTCGGGCATCCCCCTTCGGCTGTTGCGCAATCCGGGCAACCGGGGCAAGGGGTTCAGCGTTCGCCACGGCTTTCTGGAATCGGCGGGCACGGTGGTCCTCTTTTCGGATGCCGATCTTTCGACCCCGCTGCCGGAAACACCCCGCATCGTTCAACCCATTCTCGCCGATGAGTTCGACGTGGTTTTCGGATCGCGCGACCTTCCCGAATCGCGAATCGGGGTTCACCAGTCCCCTTTTCGGGAATTGGCCGGTCGGATTTTCAACCGGATCATGCGGCTGGTGACCGGACTTCCCTTTTCCGACACGCAATGCGGTTTCAAGGGATTTCACCGCGAACGCCTTAATTCCATCTTCAAACGCCAGCGGATTGACGGATTCGCCTTTGACGTGGAAATTCTTTTCCTGGCGAAGAAGGCCGGCGCGCGGCTCAAGGAAATCCCCGTCGTCTGGAATCACGTCGAGGGATCGAAAGTCGGCCTGAACTCGGGGTCCATCCGAGCGTTCATCGACATTCTCGGCGTTCGGTGGCGCGACCTTCGCGGCCACAAATCTTCCGAATAGGCATTCATCCGGACGCGCCTCCCTTTTTATCCCTTTTCCCGTTCCCGTCGGTTACAGGCAATCGAAAACAGTTCCGATTTACCTTCCGGCGGGCTTTCCGCCGCCCGCCGCCAGGAGCCGGATTGGAACGACCACCAATTCACCGGGATTCGTCCGGGTTTCATAGACGGTCTGTGGAAGCGGGTTATCGCGCGTCAACTGACGG
>JAAFHI010000682.1 GCA_013298335.1 Actinomycetota bacterium | reverse complement strand
GGCGAAGGAAAAATCCCCGACCGACGGCGAACTCGCGCCCGCGATGCAGGAGTAGGCGGAAGAATGAAGGGATCAGGAATCAGGGGCCAGGGATCAGGAAACCGTCAAAGGTGTCGGGTTTCAGGTTTTGAAAAGGATCGGAAAACCGTAGCCTGACCGTAAGGGAGGGCTGTCCGTGGTGTTCAAACGAATCCGCCCGGTCGGGAATGGCCGGGCGGATTTTCTGCTTTCGGATGCAATCACACGGTCCGGCCCGGCCCGGTCAGGATACGGTGCGCGAAAATTCAATGGTTAGGAGTACCGGGAAGTCATGAGTACCGTTCCCATCTTCCGGTGCGCGAGTTGCGGGGAATACATCGCCGCCGACGCGCCGACCTGCCGTTTCTGCAACAGTCCGGTCGATTTCAATCGGGCCATGCAATCGGCGGTTTTCGAGCGCAATAAAAATGCTCTTCTCAATCGCGCCAGCTACCTGCAAATCCTTGGTACGGCGATGATTCCGCTCTCCGGGCTCGGTTTGATCATCGGCCTGTTGCGGCTCGGGATCATGGCCGTGGGATTTGTCGTGCCGCTGGTCGCGCTGTTCACGTTTGTCGAACTGGGCAAACTCGGTCCGTCCGATCCCGACGTGGCGAAGGGCCGCAGGCAATGTCTGGTCAGCGTAGCCTGTTCCGTTCTTGCCTGGCTGTTTGCGATCGGCGTGACGGTTCTGCTTGTTGTAGCCGGCATTGACCGATAGGCCGCCCGGCGCGTTCCGCTACCACCCGAGCTTTCCGAGAACACGGGAAACCAGCCCCTGAGATGTATTCGGATCGTCAGGCCGTTCATATTGCGCGCCATTTTCAAGCAGTAAGGAAATGATCTCCCGATATGGCGCGTCGCCGACTTCTTCCCGGAATGGTTTTCCGGAGGCGGCCCCCAGGAGTGTCGTGCCTGCCCAGGCCGCATTGACGTCGCCAGCTTCAATGGCTGCTTTCACGCCCGCCACGTCGCCGCGCGCAACCGCGTGAACCAGTCGGTACGCCGGTTCATCCCACGTAAACCGGTCGCCGTCATTCCCGATTTCTTCACACGGGCAACACTCGACGGCATCCTCGCACTGGGCGATTTCCTCCGGCGTGGTCGGCTGCCTGAAGACGAAAGCGTACCCACCCTGGTCATTTCTCCGAAAGTTGTTCGGTGCGACGGTGCGGCACAGGTCACAGTCCATGCAACTGGTATCCACGTAGTACGTGCCGGGGACGTTTTCGGGATACCGTTCTTCGAAAGAGGCCATGTCTTTTACTCCGTGTCGGTGGTGTTCTTCCGGAAAGCGGGGCCGCTGAAAATGCCCGCCGCGAGCGCGATGAAAGTGACGTCGAGGTAACTGCGGTGGCTCGTGTGCGCCCAGAAAACGGCGGTGATGGCGGCGAATGAAAGGCCGTGCGCCGCAAGCAGTCCGAGTGTCGCGCGGTCTTTTCGAAGACGCCACGCGCCGACGAGCGCGAGCAGCAGTACCGGCCCGTATGAAAATCCGTAGACCAGTTGTTCCGCCAGTCCTTTTGCCGGATTCAAACGCCACGAAAACCCGGCCAGATTTTTTCGAACCGCTCCGACGACCGTTTCACCCGGATGCGTTTTGATAAAGCTGACGGCCCGCTGGAAATACCAGTCGTCCTGCGCGGTTTCGCTTTTTGAAACGCGCGCAAACTCGGCCTGTTCGGCGGCGGTCCAGCGGGCGCGGGCGGCGTCGGTGCTGCGGTCGATGCTGCCAGTCGGGTAGTGCGAAAAGGTGTCCGGGTTATTGCCGATCCAGAGCGAATGACCGGTCCGAATGCCGAGCACGAATCTTCCGACCACAAACTGATTGCGCAGCATCCACGGCGCGACCATCAGCCCGAACGCCAGCGAAAACACCGCCGCGCCCGCCAGTCGCGGTTTCAAATTCAAATCTCCACGAAAACACAGCCACACGCCCGCCAGTATCACAAACGGCAGAATCGTCGGCCTGACCAGCACCGCCGCGCCGAACACTGCTCCCGCGAAACCGCAGCCTGACCGTAAGGGCGGGCTGTCCTTCACCAACAGCCACGTTCCCAATGCAACGAGAAACGTGAACAGCGACGTTTCCTGAAGCGCCGTGTCGTGGACGACAAAATACGGGTACACCGCGCACAACCACCCGGCGAGCAAACCCGCGCGGCGGTCGAACCAGCGTTCGGCAAGTTTGAAAACGCAGTAACACGTTCCCGCGCCCACGAGCGACTGCGCGACGGCGAGCGCGACGAACGCGCGCGTCCCCCACGTCGCAAGCGCGAGAAACAGCGGGTAGCCGGGCGTCCAGTAGGCGCAGGTCGTCGCGTCGTAGCAGAACGAATGCTCCGCGACGATCTTCCGCGCCAGTACAAAGTAGAAATCGTAACTGCCTTCCCAGAAACCGGCCTCGCCGCGCGCCAGCCGGACGCCGAGGCGGAGGAGGAATGCGGAAAGGATGAAAAAAAAGGATGAAGGATGAGGGATGAACGAAGAAAAGGATGAAGGATGAAGGATGAAGGATGAAAAAAAGGAGGGGCGGGTTGAAGGGGGTGGAAACTGACGTGTCTCCGTCGATGAAATTTCCGGATGGATGTCCGTGAAGTCTCTTTCACCTCTCACCCCGTCGGTCTGATTCATCCTTCATCCCTCATCCTTCATCCTTTTCTTTCACCTCTCACCCCGTCGGTCTGATTCATCCTTCATCCTTCATCCTTTACGTTCACCTCTCATCCCATCGGTTTGATTCATCCTTCATCCCTCATCCTTCATCCTTTTCTTTCACCTCTCACCCCGTCGGTCTGATTCATCCTTCATCCCTCATCCTTCATCCTTTTCTTCGTTCATCCCTCATCCTTCATCCTTCAACAAGCGCCACCGACTCCACGAACGTCAGTCCGAAACCTTCGAGCGCGGTCAGCCGGCGCGGGTGGTTGGTCAGCAGGCGGATTTTCTGGAGGCCGAGCGAGCGCAAAATCTGCGCGCCCGTGCCGTAGTCGCGGACGTTGCCGTGGGTGAATTCCACCGGGCCGTCGGGTCCCGCTTCCGCGATGGCGTTGAGGTGGGATTCAAGCTGGGTTCCGCCGAGTTTCTGCCGCAGGTAGAGCAGCACGCCGGTGTCTTCGGCGGCGAGACGTTTGAGCGATTGGCGCAGC
>JAAFHI010000713.1 GCA_013298335.1 Actinomycetota bacterium | reverse complement strand
GTTCGTCGATGACGGCGACGCGGAAAGCGGCTCGCTTGCCGCTGGCAGCTCCCTGTTGTCCCATAAAGCCTCCCTTACTGACGCTCCCGGCGTCACTGCCCCGCTGGATAAATTGAAGAGTGAACCACCGAAAAATACTCCATCTTCGGAAACTCGACAAGAAATTTCTTTCTAATTTCAGGAAATAGAATTTCCAGCCTTGGAAGTTTTACCGGATTGACCGCGCCGTGAATCTCGGTCGGATGAGATTTCCGGATAAAGGTCGGGCCCATTCTTTCTTCGGGCCAGGGCTCGCCAAAACCCGATTAATAGGTCTAAATAGCTGTAAAAAATAAATTTACCGTCTTTTCCCACCCTGGATGCGGCGTCTTTTTTTCCGTGGCACGGTGCTTGTTTTCATTCCTGTGGCCGCGCGCGTCCCCACCGCGTTCCGCCAATCGAAAAAAGGAGAACCACCATGAGAAAACTGGCATCCATCCAGCGCGTCGAGGCGCTTTCGCCGATTCCGAACGCCGATGCCATCGAAGTTGCCCGGATTCTCGGCTGGGAAGTCGTCGTCAAAAAGGGCGAATTCCAGGTCGGCGAAACCGTCGTCTACTGCGAAATCGACGCCCGGATGCCCGAGCGCCCCGAGTTCGAGTTTCTGCGGCCACGCGGCTTCCGCATCCGGACCGTCCGCCTGCGCGGGCAGGTTTCGCAGGGCATCTGCTTTCCAGTGTCGCTGCTCGCGGAGGATGTTCCCGCCGTCGGCGCGGACGTCACCGAGCGGCTCGGCATCACCAGGTACGATCCGCCCCCGCCGCCTTCCGCCGCCGCCGAAATCAAGGGCGTCTTTCCCGGCTGGCTTCCGAAAACGGACGAAATCCGCATTCAGAGCGTTCCGGGGATTCTCGAACAGTACGCCGGGGTCGAATGCTTCATCACCGAGAAACTCGACGGGATGAGCTGCTCGGTCTGGCTCGACGAGGACGGCCTAAGCGTCGCCGGACGCAACTGGAATCTGAAGTGCGTCGAGGGCAACGCCTACTGGCGGGCCGTCGCCGAAACCGGACTCGAAGCGAAACTCGGTCGCCTGCGGGCCGAATCCGGCGTAGACCTCGCGCTGCAAGGCGAAGTCGTCGGTCCCGGCATCCAGAAAAACCTGCTCGGACTTCCGGCGGTCACCTTCCGGTGCTTCGGGGCCTTCGACCGGGCCACCCGGACGTTTCTTGACTTTGAAACCTTCACCCGCCTGACCGCGGCGGCGGAGATTCCGACCGTGCCGGTTCTCGACGCGGAGTTCCGGCTCGCCGGAACCGTCGCCGAACTCGTGGTTCTGGCGACGCGGAAAAGCACCGTCAATCCGAAGAACTGGGCGGAAGGCATCGTCATCCGCTCGAAAGTCGAACGGTACGAAGCCGCCACCGGCGGACGACTGTCGTTCAAGGTCATCAATCCGGAGTTTCTGCTCAAGCACGACGATTGAGCCTGACTCCCTTCTTCTGCGGCTGGATCGTCGGTGACGGGTGGCCCCTTCGCTTACGGTCCGGCCACGGAACGCGCTAGGATGCGCGGCTCAAACGACCTTTTTTTCGGGAGGCCGCCATGCGCCAGTATGAACTTCGTACCCAGACCGGTCCGGCGGGCCTGCACATGGTGGCGACCGAGCCGCCCGTGGCCCAGTCCGGCCAGGTCGTCGTCCGTATCCGGGCCGCCTCGCTCAACTACCGCGACCTGATGATTGCCCACGGCTGGCACGGTCGCCGGGTCGCCACCCCGCGGATTCCCCTTTCCGACGGTGCGGGTGAAGTCATCGCCGTCGGCCCCGGCGTCGCCCGCTGGCGCGTCGGCGACCGGGTCGTCGCAAATTTCTATCAAAGCTGGATTTCCGGTGAATTGCGGGCCGAGAAACTCGATGCCGCGCTCGGCGGGCCGATTGACGGCGTCCTCTCCGAACAGGTCGCCTTCGCGGAAAACGCGCTCGTCCGGGTGCCGGATTTCATGACCTTCGAGGATGCCGCGACGCTTCCCTGCGCTGCGCTCACCGCCTGGAACGCCCTCGTCGAGCAGGGTCGCCTCCGCGCGGGCGATACCGTCGTCGTGCAGGGAACCGGCGGCGTCTCGATGTTTGCCCTCCAAATCGCGAATCTTTTCGGCGCGCGGGTCATCGCCACCACCCGCAGCGCGTCCAAGGCATTGAAACTCCGCCAGATCGGCGCAGACCTGGTCATCGAAACCGCCACGACGCCCGACTGGGAACGGGCCGTGCTTTCCGCGACTGGCGGCGAGGGCGCGGACCACATCGTCGATGTCGGCGGGGCGAGTACGTTTGAACGTTCGCTGAAGGCGGTTCGCGTCGGGGGCCGCATCAGCCTCATCGGCTGGCTGGCCGGGTCCGACGCGCAGGTGAACCCGTTTCCGGTCGCCCTGAAAGGCATCGCGGTGCAGGGCGTCGACGTCGGCAGCGTGGAAATGTTCGAATCCTTCATGCGCGCGGTCACGCGCAACCGCCTTCAGCCCGTCATTGACCGCGTGTTTCTCTTCGGCGAAGCGCCCGCCGCCTACGAATACCTCGCGTCGGGCAAGCACTTCGGGAAAATTGTTATTGCCGTGTGAAAAGGGATCAGGAATCAGGGACCGGGGATCAGGGGAGGAATCAATTTGAGGGGTGGAGGTTGGGGTTATTCTCCAAAACAGGGAGGAACCTGTGGCACGAAACATCCCGGAATGGAATTATCCGACTTGGGACCTCCCCCGAGCCCCGATCCCTGATTCCTGATTCCTGATCCCTTTTTGCCATGAACAACTTTACCTTCCACAACCCGGTCCGCATCCTTTTCGGAAAGGGACAGATCGCGAACATCGCCGCCGAAATCCCGGCGGACGCCAAAATCCTCCTCACCTACGGCGGGGGGAGCATCAAGCAGAACGGCGTGTACGATCAGGTGATGGCCGCCCTCGCCGGTCGCCGGGTGGATGAATTCGGCGGCATCGAACCGAATCCGCATTTCGAGACGCTGATGCAGGCGGTCGGGAAAATCCGCACCGAAGGGCACGACTTCCTGCTCGCGGTCGGCGGCGGCTCGGTCGCCGATGC
>JAAFHI010000728.1 GCA_013298335.1 Actinomycetota bacterium | reverse complement strand
GCGCTGCTTGAGCGACGCGTTATACTCTTTCCAGTTGCGGAGGCGATATTTGGCTTTGGTCGTTTTTTGTTTCACACCTCAATTCTACCAAAGCCGTCGCCTCCGTCCCTTTTGTGCAACAAAGCCAATGAAAGGCATCCTTTCCGTCCTGAAAAATGACACCTCGATCCTCGATCCCGATGGGGAAGCCACATTGGAGGCGTTCGTCGTTTTCCAGGAAGGCTGGGAGGCACGTAGTCCGAAAAAGGCCATTCTGGATTTCCAAAAAATGGGAAAGGAATCCGCCGTATTCCCGAGCAAAAGAAATCCCGGCATCGTCACTTTGAAATACCAGTCGGCGGACGCCGTCATTGAAGGCGTTCTGGCGCCCAATCCGGATTACCGTCCACCGGTTTCTTCAAAGTCACCGACGGAATTTCTTTTTGATACGACCGGTTTCGACCACCGGTCGATGTCTCGATACCGTTTTGAAATCCATCGGATCGTCGAGCTTCATCGCCGGAAGAAATGATCTGGCGGCTACCAATTCTTCAGATGACGTAATGCAGTACCCCGAAAAGGGACGGGCGCTTTACCCATTGGCCGCGAAGACATCACCAGCCTTTATATTAAATGGATCAATTGGACACTGATGCCCCCACCTCCTTCAAAAAGACTGACCTTCCAGGAAGCAAACGAACGTCGTCCCCGGTGTCGGGAATGCGTGTGTCTCGCCGATTTCGTTTTTGTTCAGGATGAAACCGACCGGAAACGACTGGGTGCGCTGATTGAACAGGGCAGGACGATGACATTCATGGACCAATTGCAGCGGACGACCGGGTGCTCAATCCCTGAATCCAAGGCGACCTACACGCACCTGATTGGCCGGGACGGTTTGTGTCACTGGTGTCATTCGAAGGTTCCCGACGGCGACATTGCGGATTGTCCGAAATGCGGGGCGGTCAACATCCGTATTTTTGAGAGCGGTTTTGCGGGAAACCAGCGGTCCGCGATGTGAAAACCACCGGGAATATTTAACGGTCACGCCCTTGCCGTGCTAAAACGAGCGGTTACGAATATGAACCTGTCCGAAGGGCAATGTGTTTCCGTTGAGCATTTCCCGGACCCGACCCGTATCGCGCCATGATTGAACTGCAAGCCGAGATAAACGCCGCGGTCAAACGCCGCCGCACCTTTGCCATCATCTCCCACCCGGACGCCGGGAAGACGACGCTCACCGAGAAACTGCTGCTCTATAGCGGGGCCATTCAGGAAGCCGGAATGGTGCAGAACCGGAAGGCGACCCGCCGCCAGGTGACGTCCGACTGGCTCGCCATCGAGCAGCAGCGCGGCATTTCCGTGACCTCGACGGTCCTGCAATTCGAATACGGCGGTTTCCACCTGAATCTGCTCGACACGCCCGGCCACCAGGATTTCAGCGAAGACACCTATCGGACGCTCGCCGCCGCCGACAACGCGGTCATGCTCATCGACGCGGCCAAAGGCATCGAGGCCCAGACGCGCAAACTGTTTGAAGTCTGCCGGATGCGCTCCCTGCCGACCTTCACCTTCATCAACAAGCTCGACCGACCGGGCCGAACCCCGCTCGAACTGCTCGACGAAATCGAACGCGACCTCGGACTCGCGCCCTACGCCTACAACTGGCCGATCGGGATGGGCGAGGACTTCTGCGGCGTCTATGACCGTCCGACCGGGCTGGTTCACCTCTTCGAACGCAACCGGGCGGCCAAGCGGCAGGCGGTCGAACGGGTCGTGCCGCTGGCGGATGCCGACATTCCGCCGAAACTTCTTCAACAGCTTCACGAGGACCTCGAAATTCTCGACGGCGTCGGGCACGCGCTCGATCTTCAGGGCGTTCTCGACGGCACGCTGACGCCGCTCTTTTTCGGCAGCGCGCTCACCGACTTCGGCGTCGAACTGTTTTTGAAGGCATTTCTGGAATGTTCCGCCGGTCCGGGCGCGCACGAGAGCAATCTCGGCCTGATCGAACCGACCAGCCAGGAATTTTCGGGGTTCGTGTTCAAACTTCAGGCGAACATGGACCCGCGCCACCGCGACTGTCTCGCCTTCATCCGCGTCTGTTCGGGGAAATTCACCAAGGACATGATCGGGACCAATTCGCGGACCTCGCGGCAGGTCCGGCTGGCCCGGCCACAAAAAGTCTTTGCCCGGGAGCGCGAGGGCGTCGAGACGGCCTTCGCCGGAGACGTCATCGGACTCAACAACCCCGGCGTCTTCGCCATCGGCGACACGATTCATTCCGGACCGCGGCTCGTCTACCCCGGACTTCCCTCCTTTTCGCCGGAACTCTTCGCGACGCTGTGGAATCCCGACCCGGGACTATCCAAGAAGTTTCAGAAGGGCGTGGCGCAGCTCGAAGAGGAAGGCGCGGTGCAGATTCTGCGTCCGGTCGGCGCGGCCACGCAGGAACCGATTCTCGGCGCGGTCGGCGAACTGCAATTTGAAGTCGTCCAGTTCCGGCTTCAGGCGGAATACGGCGTCAAGACCCGGATTGAACCGCTGAAATACGTGGCGGCGCGCTGGGTGACCGACGGCTGGGGCGCGCTGGAACAGGCGGGACGCCTTTTTGAAGTATTCACCACCAGCGACCGCTTCGACCGTCCGGTTCTGCTGTTCCCGAGCGCGTGGCACCTGCGGACGCTCGAGGAAAAACATCCGAAACTGAAGCTGACCCCGGTGGCGCCGTCGGTCACGGTTTGAAGAGGCGCGGATGCGCCGACAGACAATAGCCCCGCCCGTGAGGGCGGGGTGGCGCATCAAGAGAGTATTATTAGCCGCGTTAGCGGCGGCACATCCGTTTTTGTGCCGCGCCGTTGGCGCTCCGGGGTCGGATTTCCGGGCGAACCACGCCCTGCCGGGCGCGGCTAGAGCAGTTTTCATTTGAATACGACCAATCCACATTCCCGGCGTGCGGATAGCGCATTGGGTATAGCCCGTAGCCGGAGCGCTTTGGCGAGGCTACGGGTTTTCTGTTTCGTCATAAATAATTGA
>JAAFHI010000726.1 GCA_013298335.1 Actinomycetota bacterium | reverse complement strand
CCTATCCCCTATCCCCCGCTCCGCGCCGCCATTTTCGATTTCGACGGCGTGATCGTCGACAGCGAACCGCTCCACTTCACGGCTTTTCAGCGCGTACTCGCCGAGGAAGGCATCGCGCTCGACCTCGCGACCTACGAAGCGCGCTACCTCGCGATGGACGACAAGGGCTGCTTCACCGCCGCTTTCGCCGACGCGGGCAAACCGCTTTCGCCCGAACATCTCGCGGAACTGATTGAACGCAAAGAAGTTTCGCTCGCCGACGACCTGCGCCGGGCGCGGCTTTTTCCCGGCGCGCCGGAGTTCATCCGGATGCTCGCCGCGCGGATTCCGCTCGCCATCAACTCGGGCGCGCTGCGGAGCGAAATCGAACTGGTCCTGAATGCCAACGGCCTGCGCGACTGCTTCCAGATGATTGTCAGTGCTGAAGATGTGACGAACTGCAAGCCCGACCCGGAGGGCTACCGGCTGGCGCTTGCCCGGCTCACCGCGGACCGCGCCGAACCGTTCGCGCCGGAGGAATGCTTCGCGATTGAAGACAGCGTTCACGGGGTGTCGTCCGCGCGCGGGGCCGGACTCCGCTGCCTCGCCGTGACGAATTCCTTCCCGGCGGACCATCTCGGTCACGCCTCGGCGGTAGTGGAAACCCTTGCCGGGCTGGACTGGGACGATGTCGTTTCGCGGCTTTGAATTCCGCATTTCTGAATAACGGCGCGGGTGTTAGGATTCGGCGGTTTTTCAGGGGCTTTCCCGCTTTTTTCGGCGCCACCGTCTCCCGGGCCCAAATCCTTTTGACTTCAGGCGTGGTCAACCGATGGTCCACTTCGGTCGGTCCGTCATTTTTGTGTTTTTTCTGCTGCTGACCGGTCTCGCGGGCCGGGCGGCGGATGCGTCGTCGTTCGTCTTCAAACGGCTGAATCAGGATCAGGGACTGTCGAGCAACGCGGTTCGCTGTCTGGCGCAGGACCGGCGGGGATTTCTCTGGGTCGGGACGGAAGACGGGCTGAACCGCTACGACGGATTCAACTTCAAGGTCTATCGCAGCCGGGCCGGCGACCCGCGCGCACTGCCGGCCAACTTCATCCGGTCGCTCTTCGTCGACCGCGCGGGCACGCTCTGGATCGGGTTGTCCCGGTCGGGCATCTGCCGCTACGACGAGGCGACCGATTCCTTCGTCGCCTTCGACGACGCGGCCTTCCGCGATCCGTCCGGACGGGTTTCGGGATACATCCTCACCATTTTCGAGGATCGCGCGGGCACGCTCTGGTTCGGCCACCAGTTCGGACTGGTGAAACTCGACCGCGCCACCGGGAAGTTCACCAGCTATCCGCCGCCGCTCGTTCCGGTTAATCCGAAGGACATCAACACACGGTCGGGCGAAATCCGGGACCGCATTCCCTATATCCAGAGCATCGCCGAGGATCGTCAGGGCCGGTTGTGGATGGGAGGCGGCGCGGGACTGCTGCTGTTCGAGCCGAAAACCGGGCAGTTTACCGTCATTCGGCAGGACCTTCGCCCGAACGCCGGCGCCAGCGGCATCGGCGCGCTCATTGCCCACCCGGATGGCCGCATTTTCTACTTCGCGCAGGAGCACGGCCTGTCGGCCATCGACCCGGAAACGCGGCGCGAGATGAAAATCCTGCTGTCGGAAGCCGACCCGTTCCGGAATTCGCCCGACGCCATCAGTTTCAACCCGGTGTTTGAGGACGAACACACGCTCTGGCTGTCGGGCGACCAGTCCGGGCTGCTGCGGATCGACCTCCGCACCGGCGCGACCATCCATCTCCGCCACGACCCGAAACGCCCCGATACGCTGCCGGGCAACCGTCCGCTGGCGCTGTTCCGGGATCGCGGCGGCGTCTTCTGGGTGGGCGACGGGGTGAGCGGCCTCGGCGCATACGCGCCGCTGCGGTCGAAGTTCCAGACGTACCGCAACAACCCGTATGACGAGAACTCTTTAAGCAACAACTACATCCGGGGAATTCACGAGGACCGCGCGGGGAATCTCTGGGTCGCCACGCAGGAGGGCGGTGTCAACCGCATTGACCCCGTCACCGGGGCCGTCACCCGGTTCATGCATCGGGACGACGATTCCGGGTCGCTCCCGATGAACGCCACCTGGGCGGTACACGAAGATCGGGCGGGCGTCATCTGGGTCGGGACGTTCGGCGCGGGGCTGGTCCGGCTCGACCCGAAAACCGGCGCGGTGACGAAACCGGCGCTGACGCCCGACATCCTCGACACCGACATTCTGACGCTGTTCGAGGACCGGCAATCAAACCTCTGGGTCGGCACGGGGCGCGGGGCCTTCCGCATCTCGCCCGACCGGCGCACCCTCACGCGCTTCGCGCAGGACGTCGGCATCAACACCGGCTCGCTCGGGTCGGAAGTCCAGCAGTTTTACGAGGACCGCGCCGGATTCATCTGGATCGGCGCGACGCGCGGGTGCATCCGGCTCAACCCGGAAACCCGCCAGTTCACGGTTTTCCCGGAGGATGTCGATCCGAAATTCATCGGCGGGGTCTTCGTGACGGCATTTCTGGAGGACCGGAACGGCGCGTTCTGGATTGCCTCGAAGGGCGGCGGCATCGGGCGGTTCGACGCGGCGAACAACCGGTTCGTCCGCATTCAGGAAAAGGACGGGCTGCCGCACAACAACTGCTACGGGATGTTCGAGGACGCAAACGGCTTTTTCTGGATCAGCAGCGACGCGGGCATCGTGCGTTTTGACCCGCGTGCGCGGACGTTCCGGTCCTACGGCGTGGCCGACGGAACGCAGGGGCGTGAGTTCAACCGGAATTCGGCCTACCGGAACCGGTCCGGGGAAATCTTCTTCGGCGGCACGCAGGGATTGAACCGGTTTCGCCCCGAAGACGTGCGCGACAATCCGTTCCCGCCCCCGGTGGCGATTTCACGGTTCACCGTCGGCGGACAGGAAGTCTTTCCCGGCGACGTCGAGCGGACGATTTCCTACGAAGAAAACTCCATTCGGGTCGAATACGTCGTGCTCGATTTCACGCTGCC
>JAAFHI010000299.1:680-5452 GCA_013298335.1 Actinomycetota bacterium | reverse complement strand
CGGACCGATGCCCGCGACGGCAAAGAGCGGAGAGAGGGCGGTTTTGTTGAACTCGAAGCGGCTGCGCAGGTAGTAGGTCGGGTCGCCGTCCTCGTTGCGGTAATCCACCACCCCGTTCGCGGTGTAGGGCTGGTCCTGGTACCGCGAGGCGAGGGTGAGTTTTGCCTGTTTTCCGTCGCCGACGGCTTTCCCCGAAAAATCGGTGAATTTGTAGGTCCCGTAACTCACCGCGTCGCTTGTGACGGTCGCCGTGAATTCGAGTTCGTCGTTGAAAATGTTGTTGATCGTCGAACGCGAGGTGAGATTCGCCGTCACGAGGCCGGTCAGCGGCGTTTCGCTCGCCGGTTGCGGCAGTTTCCCGAGGTCGAACCCGGTCGTGTCGGCGGTCAGTTCGTATTTTCCGCCATCGGTGGTGTAGCTGCCCTTCGCGGCGACCGTTCCGGCGGGAATTTTCACAACCGCGCTTCCGATGTCGGCCCGTCCGTCGCGGAGGGTGAATTTCGCGGTCCCGGTTTCAATCTCGCCGTAGGCCGATTTTGCGCCTTTGAGGGTCAGTTCGCCTTCGCCGCGCAGGGTGCTCAACAGTTCCTTGATCGTTTTCAGCGAAAACAGCGCGGACAGCTTCTTCAGCGGGCGCGGGTCGGTAATTCGAAATCCGCCGTCGGCGATGCCGCCGGTCTCGATGAGGCGCTGGGCGGTGTCGCGGGCGGCGGGGAAGGCGGCGAGAATAGCCCCGACCGGCGCGAGGCGAACCTGTTCGAGTTTCAAAGACAGATCGGTCGGCTGGTCGGTCGTGAGTCCGGTTGCGCAGGACGCGATCAGCCGACCGCCGTCGGGCTGGATGAGCGCGGCTTCCTTGAAGCTGACCGCTTTCGGCGACGCGTCGAAAGTGGCCGAGAACCTGCCGACCGGGGTGTCTTCCACCCGGATTTCGGCGACCTGAACCGTACCGGAGACATCCGGCGCGTTGATGCGTCCCTTGATCGTCCCGGCGAAGCTGCCCGCTCCGGCAAGACCGACGCGAACATCCTTGATCGTCGCAACTTCTTTCCCGTCAGCATTTTTCGTCTTGTCCGGCAGCGCCACCCGGATCGGCAGCCCCAGCCGTTCGGCGAGGTCCTGCGCTTCCGCGAGGTCGGGCGTGGCGTAGTTCACGTCGAGTTGCGCGACTTCCGACTTCCACTGATACGTGCCGGTCGCGTCGAAAGTCCCTTTCCCGATTTTCGTGGCCAGTTTCTGAACCGTGGCCGTTCCCGAGGCGAGTTTGGCGATGAGTTCCCCGGAGAGAGGGATCGGGGGGCGCAAAGGTGTCGGGTGTCGGGTGTCGGGTGTCGGGTTTTGATTTGAAGAAGATGCCGAGTTTCCAGCTTCGGGCGTCGGATTTTGATTTAAGTCCTGGTTTGAACCTGAAACCTGAGACCCGACCCCTGACCCCTTTTCCTGGTTTGAACCTGAAACCCGATACCCGCCACCCGCAACCTTTTCCTGGTTTGAACCTGAAACCTGAGACCCGCCACCCGCCACCTTTGCTCCCCCGGCCACTTCTCCCGCAAAGTTCACCTTCACGTTGCCGGTGGCGCGCGGGAAGTCGGTGCCGGTCCAGGCGAAGTCGGTGTCGCCGTTGAAGCGACCGGAAAGGCCCCGGTTGGGAATGTTTCCGGCGGTGGCGGCGCTCCGGAGGTCGATGTTGGCGAGGTTCACTTCCGCGAAGGAGCGTTCGCGCGTACCGGCGCGGTAGGCGATGCGGGCACGTCCCTTGACGCCGCCGCCGAGCGCCCGCGCCGAGAAGGTTTCGATGTCGGCGAAGGATTCCGAAACGTTCAGGTGGGCGGAGAAGTCATTGAGCGAAATGCGGTTATAGGTGATTCCCGCAATTTTCACGTCGCTTTCGATGCGGCGCGGGAAGCCCGAAAACGGGGCTTCCACAATGTAGTTGGCCGCCAGATTGCGGACCTTCGCGCCGAACAGCGCCAGCGAAAGCGGTTCGAGATTGCCTTCGACGCGGCATTCCTGTTCGTTGCCGGAAAACCGGGCGTTGATTTTCGCGCCGCCCGCCAGCGGTACGGTCGGGAGAAAGTCGTGGCTGGTTTTTGCGAGGTCAAGCGCGGCAAAGAGATTCCCGGAATAGTTGATGTGGACGATTTCGGTCGCTTTGTCCTTCTTCCAGGCGACGTTTCCCGAGGCGGTCGTCTTGCCGTAGGCGGTGGTGACGATGAGCGAGGGAATGTCGGCGTCCTTTTTGTGGATGAGCGCCTGGGTCGTCACCGAAGCATTTTCGATGGTCCGTTTCGGCCCCTCGCCCGCCGTGAAGGAAAAGGTCCCCTTGCCGAGAGCGATGTCGGTCCGGATGGTCTTGTCGTCTTCGGTCGTGACCGCGATCCGCATGTCGTCGAAGTGGCCGTCCACCGGAAAAGATTGACCCCCGACGAGGATTTTTCCGCCGGTGACGGTGGCGCGCAGGCTGCGCAGCGACTTGTCCACGAGGGGTTCGCCCTCGTCAATCGGAAGGTCGGGCCGTTTGCGTTTCGGAATGACGATTCTTGAAAGATTGATCGTGCCCTTGTCGTCAACGTCGATGTTCAGGGTCGGATTTTCGATATCGAGCTGGGCGAGCGAGAAATCGCGCTCCCAGAGGTTGTCGGCGCGTCCGACGACGAAGGCCCGGTCGGCGGTCAGAAACGGCGCTTTTTCGCCCGGCAGGCGCAGGCGCAGGCCGCGCGCCTCGGCGGTGAGCGAGAAGATTTTCACATCGAGCCGGTCGATTTCGGCCTCGACGCCGTTGGTTTTGCGGAGTTCGGCAATGATTCGAGCCTTGGCCCATTCATTGAACCGTTCGCTGGTGAGCCACCACAGACCGCCCGCCGCGGCGAGGACGACGACGGCGGCGAGCGAGAGAAGTACCAGGAAAAACTTGCGTCGGCGGGTCATGCGGCTGATTGTAGTTGAGAATTCGGAATTGAGAATTGGAATTGGCTGTTCCGGAGGGTTTTCGGCTGGATGTTTGAACCAACCTTCGGAATTTGCTTTCATGCCACCGTCTCCGGCCCCTCCCGACCCCCAGACTTCAATCTTCAATCGACGATCTTCAATCGAAAATCTCATGGCTCAACCGATTCCGCGCCTTGAAGGCATCAAGCGCATTCCACTTTTTCCGCTTCCCATCGCCCTGTTCCCGACCGCGATGCTTCCGCTCCACATTTTCGAGGAGCGCTACAAGGCGATGCTGCGCGACTGCATGTTCGGCGAAAAAATCTTCGGCGTGACGTTCACCAACGGGCGGGAAGGTTTTCCGCCGCTGGTCGGGCGCGTCGGCTGCGCGGCCTATGTGCTGGCGACCGTGCCGCTCGAAGAAGGCCGGATGAACATTCTCACCACCGGCATCAGCCGTTTCCGGGTGCTTGAGTACTTCGAGGAAAAATCCTATCTGGAAGGCGACGTGGAGTATTTCGAGGATGAACCCGGCTTCGAGGACATTACCGAACTGGCCGAGGAAGTGAGCGACCTCTTTACCCGTACGATCAAGTCCATCCGGGTCGTCAATCGCGACGAGGGCAAGGGCGACGGAGAGGACAATTTCCCCGACGAACTGCCCGACGACCCGCAGGCGCTGTCGTTCATCGTGGCGTCGAGTCTTCAGTTGAGCGACGAGATGAAGATTCAGTTTCTGGAAATGACCTCGACGAAAACCCGGCTCGAAAAGCTCCGGGGGATGCTGCGCGGCGTGGTCGAACGCTATGAAATGCGGGCGGTCGTCAAGGAAAAGGCCAAAACCAACGGTCATGGCTCGCACAAGGTCCTCGATCAGCTTCTAGAAAAGGACGAGGACTGAATAAGTCCACGGGAGATTGGTACAACGCGGCTTCGCCGCCCGATGTGCGGAATGGCTACGCCTTTCCGCATCGGTTACCCAAAAGTTGAGGGCTTCAGCCCGTTCATCCGCTCGGGGCCGAGCCCCTCGCGGGATTTATGGGGAGCACATGGCGGAAAGGCAAAGCCATTCCGCACATCGGGCGGCAGAGCCGCAAATCGCTTCCCATCCTTTGAAGTGTCTCAATCTCGTATGGACTGATTTATCTGGAATCGGGCCGTCACGGAAACCCGGCGCAGTCTTCAAGTCATTGTTTCCATTTGGGTTGAAGGCGGATTGGAAAAAAGATGAAGCGGCTGGCGGTACTTTTTTTCGTCGGAGTTCTCGTGTGCCCGGCGCCCGCGCAGCAATCCGCGCCCGCGAAGCCGCCCGCAACGAAGCCGGCCCCCGATCAGGAAGAAGCGACGATTCTGACGCTCCGCACGCAGGTTGTGGTCGTGCCGTTCACTGTGTCGGACCGCAACAACCGCCCGGTCAACGATGTGAAGCCGGGCGATCTCCGGTTGCTCGAAAACGGCGCGGAGCAGGAAATCGTCTCCATCAACCGGTCAAACGACGTCCCGCTCGACCTCGCGCTCGTCATGGACTACAGCGGGAGCATGACCCGCCGTCTCCCGCTGGCGAAACGCGCCGTCCAGCGATTTTTCGAACGGATTCTGAAGTTGAAGGACGACCGGGCCTCGATTGTGGCCTGCCAGCAGGACGTGGTCGTCGCCGAGACCCCGACCAATGACCCCGAAAAGCTGCGCCGGGCGATGGAAGCGGTCGAGGAACGGCTGCCGACCCCCGTCGGACGGGTCATGCCCTTTGAATCGGGACGGATGAAACCGGCTGGAACCGCTTTGCACGCAGCCATTTACATTGCGGCGGACGACGTTCTGGCGCGGCGGGCCTCCTCCGCTGG
>JAAFHI010000299.1:0-670 GCA_013298335.1 Actinomycetota bacterium | reverse complement strand
GTGATCGTGGTCGTGACCGACGGGTTCGACAGCGAGGGAAGCATTCGTCTCAACGAGGTCATCGAGCGCGCGTGGCGATCGGGCATCGTCGTCTATGCTCTGGGAATTTCGGATACGGCTGACGGAACGTCGGCGGTGAACCGCGAGAGTCTGGAACGGCTCTGCTCCGCGACCGGCGGACGGGCTTTTTTCCCGCGGCTGGACCGCGAGTTCTATTCGGCTTTCGACCGGATCGACACCGATTTGCGACAGTATTTCACGCTTGCCTACACGCCGGCCCCGGGCGGCAGCGCCTTTCGGGCCATCCGGATCGAGACGCCGAAGCATCCCGACTGGAAAACGCATCATCGTTCAGGGTATTACGGTGGCGAACCGTAACGGAAATCCCCCAAAGGACACTTCAGCAATGGTCAACTTCCTGAATGGCGCGGTGGCCCTTCTGATTTTCGCGAACGCCGTCGGCGTGGCGGGGCAGGAAACCGCTCCGGTGAAAAAACCGGTCGTTCGAAAATCGAAATCGAAAAAGCCCGCCGCCGAGCCGGGCGCGGCAAAATCGTCCGACAAGCCGGCCAAAGGGAAGTATCCCCCGCTGGAGCAGCGCCTTGCAGCCTACAAGGAGCAGCTCGAAGAGAAAAAGGTCGCCCGCGAGGACTCACGACCCTATCTCATT
>JAAFHI010000830.1 GCA_013298335.1 Actinomycetota bacterium | reverse complement strand
GTCGCCGGAGCAGTCGCGCAGGCCCGCGCGGGACGTTCCCACCGGGACATTTTGAAGTACTATTTTCCCGATTTTGTAACTGTTCAGAGTCCCCCGCTTGAGCGGGGAAAAAACCAACACACAGATGCGACTGGAACGGATACTTTTCCAATCATCCCCGCTCAAGCGGGGGACTCTGAACGATTTTCCCGATTTTGAATCATCGGTACGGTAAGGAATCCATGACCACATCCTCGCTTCTTTCAAAACCGACCGGCCTCGCGCTGGTTCTCTCGACCGGACTGCTCGCCGGTGCCTGCGCCGGGAAACCCACGCCGACGTCCGCCCCCGTCACGCCGACCAAAGCGGCCACCCCCGTGGTGGCCCCGATCCTTCCGGCGACGGAGTCAAAACCCCTGCCCGACGGACGCAAAATGGCCTCGTTCGAGGGCGTGACCTTCGAGTACGACCCGGCGCTGTTCGGCGATGCCAAGGGCGAATTCGTCGCGGCGACGCCGTTGCAGTCCGCCGATGAAAAGCCGGACGGCGTCTATCCCCGCCACCGCCGGTTTTCGTTCGGCCCGGCGGTCAAGGGCAAGGACGCCGGCCACGACCCGTATCTCATTCCCTACGTTGCGGTTTTCCCGATTGAAGAATTCAAAAAGGCCTACGCCGTGGTGCCGGACATGGCCAAGGGGCTGACCGAGGAAATCGCCAAAATCCGGACCATTTCGGAAGGCACCGGCCCGATTTCGCTCGACAAGGACTTTCCCTACGGGGTGTTTTTCGACGCGTCCCAGGCATTCCGGGCGCACGCGACGCGCGTTCCCTTCAAGTCGGGCAAGGGATTCGGCTTCCTCACGCAGTTCAACATCGAACCGACACTGATCAACAACGAGAACATGTCCTACGTGTTGCAGGGCGTGACCGCCGACGGGAAGTACTACATTCTGGCCGAGTTCTACGTGACCTCGCCGCTCGCCGCGCCCAAAATGGACGGGACGACCCACGACGGCTATGCGATTACCAATGAAAAGGGCTACCCGGCCTACGTCGCGAAAACGGCGAAGAAACTCGACAACTCGCCCGCCCGCGACTTCACGCCGAACCTCGAAAAGCTCGACGAACTGTTCAAGTCGATTACCGTGGCGAATTGATGAAGGCAGGGCATGGGGCATGGATTTTAGAACGGTGATTTGCCCCATCCCCGTCTATTCAAACGCCCCGCGCAGGGCCGCCGCGACTTCATCGAGCGCGATGGCCGCATCCGAGAAAGCCGCCGAGAGCGAAAAGAACCCGTGGATCATCCCGGGGTAGAGCGTGTGGGTCGTCGGGACGCCCGCTTCCTCCAGCCGTTTCGCGTATTCGATGCCCTCGTCCCGCAGCGGATCGAACTCCGCCGTGATGACGAGCGCGGGCGGCAATCCCGAAAGGTCCTTTTCGAAAAGCGGTGAAAGATACGGATGCCGTTTGTCCTGGTCCTCCGGGACGTAGTGGCGCATGAACCACTGCATCGTGTCCTTCGTCAGCAGGTAGCCCTCGCCGTTTTCCTCGTAACTCGGCAGGCTGTGCGTCGTGTCGGTCACCGGATAAATCAAGGCCTGAAATTTCAACTCCGGTCCCTTGCGGTTGCGGGCCTGGAGCGCCGTGACCGTCGCGAGATTCGCGCCCGCGCTGTCGCCGCATACGGCAATCCGCGTCGAATCCGCCCCGATTTCGCTCGCGTGACTCGCTACCCACAGCGTCGCATCGTAGGAATCGATCACCGCCGCCGGAAACTTGTGCTCCGGCCCCATCCGGTAGTGAACCGACACGACCACGCAGTTCGCCCGATTGACGAGCGATCGGCAGACGTTGTCGTGGCTGTCGAGATCGCCGATGACGAAGCCGCCGCCGTGGAAGTACATCACGACCGGAAACGGTTCATCGCCCGCCGGGCCGTAGACCCGAATCGGAATGTCGCACTGACTGCCGGGAATCGTCCGGTCCTCGACCCGCGCGACGGGTTCGGGCGCTCCGGCGAGCGCGCGGTACGCCTTGAAATTCGCCCGCGCCTGCTCCGGCGTGAGCGTCGAGGTCGGCGGCGCGCCGATGGCGGCCACTTGGGCGAGAAATTGCTGCGATTGCGGATGAAGCGGCATACGGACTCCTGAAAGGATGAAGGATGAAAAAGAGGATTCCCGGTTTAGTGAATCAATTCGAAACCGATGACGGCACATTCTCGACAGGTGTAAAAGTAGAGACGGTCCAGGTCGGCAAAGTTGAGACTTGCCGGAAGATGTTCTTCCCCAAAGAGTTGAACCGTTTCGTAGTCTGAATCGACGACTCCGGCGAACTTCATCTTTACCGCGCATTTGGGGCAGCTCAAACCTTTGGGTTGAAAGTTGTCCGGAAATTCACCTCCGATTTGGTGGCGAATCTGCCTCGGGAATTCGATGGACCCGGTTTCATTGCCAGTCGATTGAAGTTTGTCGAGGAGAATCGGAACAGATTCGAAGGGAAGTTCAAGATCAAAAAACGGCCCAAATCCATCGTCTTCCCTCCACCCTCCAATGATTTCAACCGCATGAGCGCCGTAATCCAACCAGAACGGTTCGAAATACAAACAGCAACT
>JAAFHI010000787.1 GCA_013298335.1 Actinomycetota bacterium | reverse complement strand
CTGGTCGTAGTAGGCCGAATTCAGCCCGCCGCGCGCCATGTCGGGCGTGGCGAAAAGCCAGAAGGAAACCGTCCGGAGCACCGGATTGGTCGCGGCGAACCGCAGCGTTTTGAACAGCAGGTCGGAGGGGACCCGTTTCGGGTAGCCGCTCGGGTCCACCAGTACGAGGCCGTCGGTTCGTTCGGGAAAATCGTGCGCGAACTGGGCCGCGACGAGGCCGCCCATCGAATGTCCGACGACGGTGGCGCGTTCGATACCCCGCGAATCCATGAAATCGAGAATCTGGTCGCGCCAGAGCCGCGCGCTGTAGTGGACGTCCGGCATGTCGCTTTCGCCGAAGCCGAGCAGGTCGAGCGCGAAGACGGTGGCTGATTCCGCCAGCACCGGAATGTTCCAGCGCCAGTGTTCGATCATCGCGCCGTAACCGTGAATGAGGATGACGACCCGTCCGTTCGGGTGCGGCGTGGTTTCCCACACGCGGATGCGACCGTGCGTCCAGTTCCAGAACGTCTCGGTCACGACGACCGAGGCGCTGACGGGTTCGAGTTCAATTTGGGCTTGCGCTGACATGTGCGGATTCCCCTTCCAAAACCAACTTAGGGGGGATTCGCGGGACGCTGCGAGGAAATTTCATTATGGGGCAGCCGCCGGGCGCGCGCCACCGGAATTTCTCGGAGCAGCGGGCAGCGGTCAGCAGCCAGTGGGCAGTGGCCAGCAGCCAGTGGTCAGTCCCTTTCCGGCAAGTGCGCGGAGGCGCACGACATACCGTTAGCCTATGGCGTGAACCATAGGTAGAGCGCACGACATTCGGCAGCCGCCGGTAACCGGTACCGAGTCGTCAGCGGCCAGTTCTTCAAGTTTTTTTTCTGACTGCTGACCACTGGCTACTGGCTACTGTTTTCCGGCGGCGTGGTTGCGCAAAAATGGAAAAAAGCCCGAGGAAACTAAAAAAATTGCGGCCCGGAAAAAAGCTCGTGTACATTTTGCTCCCTAACCAACCCAAAGGGAGATGTGTGAATGACGGGTTTCGGCTCTGAAAGTCTGCTCTGGCAGGTTCTGATTGAAAAACAGGCCTACGACGTGGATCTTCCAACATTGCGACAGTGGATTCGGGAAGGACGTGTGCTGGCGACGGACCCGGTCCGAAATGGTAGCGGCGGGTGGGTTTCCGCCAATCAGGCATCGGGAATCCGTGACCTGTTTGCCCCGCCCCCGCTTTCCGCGCCGCTTCCTTCCGCTCCGCCTCCTCCGCCGCCGAGGGCTCCGGCGGCCCCGTCTGTGTCTCCCGCGCCTTCCCAGGTGGTCACGCAGGACGGCCGCACCTGGGATTTCCGACCGACCATTCCGAATCTGTTTCTCGGCACACCGGTACGGCTCTTCGCCGGCATTCTGGGCGGTGTCATCCTCTTTCTCAGCGTCCTGATCCCGATTTTCGTGATTCCACCCATCGGCGGCGGCGGTGACGCCGAGTCGGTGGCCATGATTTCCAGCCTCGCTTTCCCGACCGGAAAAGTGCTGATGGCGGTGGCCGCACTGGCGATTCTGCTGGTGATTTTTGACCAGCGGGGTTTGCTCACGGCCTGTGGAATCGTCGGCGTGATTGCGTTCGGATTTCAACTTTTCCTGCTGTACGGCGCCATTACCGGTGAATACAAGACGATGGTCGAGTACATCACCACCGCCGCGGACCCGAAGTTGTACGACTATACCAAGGCCACGATTTACGTTGGCGCCGGGATTTCCATTTTCGTCAGCCTGTTTCTGATTTTCGACGCTGCGCTCACCAACGTTCCGTCGGTCCTGGAAGTGCGTTTCGACCGCGATGCTGTCTATGGCGGATTCTTCCGACGCCTCGGGGCGACCTTGCTGGACGGAATCTGGTGGTGGCTCCTTCTGTTCGTCATTCTGAATCTGCTCGGGTTCATTCGGGGCTTCGAAGTGCGGGGGGCGGGAACAGCCGGTGCCCTCGTGCTGGTTCTCGATGCGGTGTATACCCTGACGATGTGGCAGATCTTCCTTTCCACGCCGGGCCGCATGACCCTGCGGCTGGTCATTCTGGACGCCAAAACACTCCAGCGTCCGTCGTTTGTTCAACTGGTCATCCGGTATTTCGCCTACTGGGCTTCATTCGCGCCGGCGCTGCTCGGATTTTTCTGGGTCCTGTTCGATGGCCGGTGCCAGTCATGGCACGACAAAATTGCCGGAACGGTGGTCGTCAGGGCCGAGTGAGTTCATGGCGCGAGAAACTTCAGTCCGGTTTCGCGTGACGTCACCGCTTCGGTTGAGGGGATTCAAAACATGTCGCAAACCGGGCTCCCGCTCTGGCAGGTCAGTATCAACCGGCAGATTTATGAAGCCGACACCGCGACCCTCCGCAACTGGATGCGGGAAGGCCGGGTGTTGCCAACCGATCAGGTGAAATTCGGGACCGGCGACTGGATGCCGGTGGGGCAGGTGCCGCAGTTTCACGCCGCCCCGCCTGCCGCCGTGCCGTTTCAGGCTCCCCAACCGATGCCGCAGCCCGTGCTGGAGCGTAAGTCCGCCCCGGCTTTTGTCCCGCCGCCGTTTGCCGCTCCGGCATCGAATTTTCGCGAGCCGCTGGTTTTCTCCCAGCCGGCGGGAATGATGATGGCGTTGATTGCGACGACGCTGGTGCTGCTCGCCACCCTCGCCCCGGTGGTACGCTCAACGGATTGGAGCGGGCGGGTCCAGTTGCACTGGTCGTTCGATTTCCTTCTGGGGAAATTACTGGTGCTGATCGTGATCGGCGCGCTGGCGGCGTCCCTGACTCCGGCTCGCCCGGTACTCGCCGCG
>JAAFHI010000579.1 GCA_013298335.1 Actinomycetota bacterium | reverse complement strand
GGCGACCGACTGACTCCCGGTCGCCTTCGGTTTTTTCGACGCCGGAAACCGGGTCCGCCGAACCGCATGTATTAAGGATCGCGCGCGTACGATGAATGAATCTTCAAAGTTCCGGAAACCGGGTCGGTTTCAGCCGGACACTCCTGTCCGAACACCGTCGGCGTCGCTACCGGGAACTTCGCCGGATGGCCGGGCGCGAACGGCCCCTACTGGACCGTGATCGCTCCGCGGTACATCTTCATCCCGCAGGTGAAGGTGTAGGTTTTGTCCTTTTGGGGAGTGAATTCGACCGCGACTGCCTGGCCGACCGGCAGTTTCTTCCGGATGTCGAGTTCCTTGAAGATGACTTCATCGCCGCAGTTCTCGGCATCGGCCCGCTTGAAGACGATGCGCGCCGGGACGCCCGCCTTCAGCGAGAGCGTTCCGGGGGTGTAGCCGTCGCCGTTGACCGAGACCGTGATTTCCTGCTTGCCGTTCTTCATTTCAGCCATTTGCCCGGTCTGCGCCGCGCCTTCAGCCACGTTCAGCACGAAACTGGTCGTGATGATTTTTCCGTTGCGCTGAAACTGCCCCCACATCTTGTAAATACCCGGCTTGGCGAAATTTGTGTGGGCACTGACGTTGGGGCCGCCTTTCGCGGGCGGGGCGGCGTGCGTGTGATCCATGCCTTCCTTGTGACTGTCGCCGCCGTGCGAATGTCCCTTTGATTTCATTTCGGAGGGGTCATCTGGATGAACGTGGAGGTATTCGCTGGTGTCCTGGCTGATGACCACGAAATGACCCATCGCGCCGAGGTAGGGCTGGAGGTCGGTCACCGGCTTGCCGGTCTGGGCGTCGGCGAGGTCGAACCGGAGCATCAGGACCTCGTTGGCCCGGATGGGTTTGTCGGAACTGAACGTGACCCGCAGGCCGTCGAACTCCTTGGTCATCTGCGTTTCCGGGGTCAGTTGCGCCCGCTCGCGGGGCGTGCCGGAAACGGTGACTTCGACCTGTCCGACCTGATTGCCGCCGCCCTTCGGCGTGTAGTCGGAATAGAGCTTGTACTTCCCGGCGGCGGGAAACGTCGTCTCGACCACCAGCGACCCGTCGGCCTGGGGAAGCGGGTGGATGTGGTCGAAGTAGCTCAAATCCTCGCTGACCACGATCAGGTGCATCGGCATTTCGTGGACGATATCGAGGTCGCGCGCGGATTTGCCCGCCCCGTCGGCGACCGAGAAGACGAGTTTGACCGGCTGGCCGGATTTGACTTCGCCCGGTTCGGTTTTGAGGCTGACGGCGAAACTGCCCGAGTTTTTCACCGTGCGGGCTGGGGTCGGCGCGGTCGTCGGCTGGCCGGTCGGTTTCGCCGGTTCCGGGGTTGAAGAACAGGCGACGCCGAAAAGGCCGATTCCGGCGGCGGCGGTGATTGAAAAAAACAGTGAAGGGATACGTTTCATGAAAACTCCTTAATCGCCGGTCGCGGGAGCGAGGTCCGCTTCGACCGGATATGAACCATGTTTTTCGCGAGTGATTTTGTCGGCGCTCGCGCGTCCGAACCGCAGAAAGAGGGCGGGGGTGACGACCTGATCGAGCAGGGTCGAGGTGATGAGTCCCCCGAGGACAACGACCGCCACCGGGTGCAGGATTTCCTTGCCCTGCTCGCCGGCCCCGATCACCAGCGGAATAAGTGAAAGGGCGGCCACGAGGGCGGTCATCAGCACCGGTACGAGGCGTTCGAGCGACCCCCGGACGATCATCTCGCGGGTGAATTCCTCGCCTTCCTCGCGCATCAGGTGCTGGTAGTGCGACAGCATCATGATGCCGTTCCGGACGGTGATGCCCGTCAGCGAGATGAATCCGATGAGGGACGCGACCGACAGGACGCCGCCGGTGAGGAACACGGCGACGATGCCACCGATGAATGCCAGTGGAACATTCGCCATCACCTGCAAGGCAATCCGCCAGTCGTCGAGCGACGTGTAGAGCACGATGAAGATGGCCAGAAGCGTGAAGATGCTCAGAATCCCGAGTTGCCGCGACGCCGTTTGCTGGCTTTCGAACTGCCCGCCGTATTCCAGAAAATATCCGGTCGGAAGCGCCACGCCGCCCTTGATGGCCGATTGAATTTCGGCGATGGCCGTGCCGAGGTCGCGCCCGGCGACGTTGCACTGAATGACGATGCGGCGGCGGGTGTTTTCCCGCAGGACCTGATTCGGCCCCTTTTCCTCGAAAATCTCCGCCACGGTCGAAACCGGAATCTTCGCGCCTGATGGCGTGTCGATGAAAATCCGTTTGAGGGCTTCCAGATCGTTGCGGGCGGGTTCGACGAGTCGCAGGACCACGTCGAAGGTGCGCTGGCCGTCGAGCGCCTGCGACACGACCGCGCCGTTGAGCATGGTTTCCAGTTGCTCGGCCACCTTGCCGGGGGCCAGCCCGTACCGTGCGGCGGCCTCGCGGTTGACCACGATCCGAACCTGCGGAATCAGGACCTGTTTTTCGACCGACAGATCGGTCACGCCGGGGACGCGTTCCATCGTCCGCCGGATTTCCTCGGCCTTGGTTCGCAGGACGGTCAGGTCGTCGCCGAAGAGTTTGACCGCGACCTGCGCGCGGACGCCGGAGAGCAGGTGGTCGATGCGATGCGAAATCGGTTGGCCGACATTCACCGACACGCCCGGCAGGAACGCCAGTTTTTCGCGGATATCGGTGATGATGGCGTCCTTTGTCCGGCGGCTTTCCCGAAGGTCACAGTCAATTTCGGAATAATGGACGCCTTCGGCGTGCTCGTCGAGTTCGGCGCGACCGGTGCGGCGACCGGTGGATTTGATTTCCGGCACGGTCAGCAGGATCTGCTCGGCGATGCGCCCGATGGCGTCCGATTCCGTCAGCGAAATGCCGGGCTGGGCGAGAACGTTGACGGTCAGCGAGCCTTCATTGAACGCCGGAAGGAATTCGCGTCCGAGAAACGGCACGGTCGTCATCGCGATAAGAAAAAGCGTTGCCGCCGCGACGATGACCGCCATCGGATGGTCGAGCGTCACCGCCAGCAGGCGCGCGTCCTGACGCTTGAGCCAGCGCACCAGTCCGCTGTCGCCCTTTTCCATGATTTTGGCTTTGGGGAGCAGCAGGGAAGCCAGCACCGGCGTCACCGTCAGGCTCACGAAAAGGCTCGTCACCAGCGATACGATGTAGGCCACCGCCAGCGGAGCGAACAGTCTTCCCTCGACGCCGGACAGCGCGAACAGCGGAATGAAGACCAGCACCACGATGACGGTCGCGAAAACGATGGAATTCCGAACTTCCGACGAGGCTTCGAAGACGACCTGAAGCGCCGGTTTCGGGGCGGGACGTTCGCGATTTTCACGGAGCCGCCGGAAGACGTTCTCGACATCCACGATGGCGTCGTCCACCAGCTCGCCGATGGCGACGGCGAGGCCGCCGAGCGTCATGGTGTTGATGGTCAGCCCGAACCACTTCATCACCAGAAACGTGATGATGAAGGAGAGCGGAATGGCGGTCAGGGTGATGAAGGTCGTCCGCAGGTTGAGCAGGAACAGAAAGAGGATGACCGCGACGAGAATCGCGCCGTCGCGCAGCGCGTGGCGGACGTTGCCGATGGCGCTGTTG
>JAAFHI010000835.1 GCA_013298335.1 Actinomycetota bacterium | reverse complement strand
AATCCGGGGCGGATTCCACCTGAACCGCACAGGAACCAAGACTTCTACCTTCCCGGACAACCACTATTCCCCATTCCCCATCCCCATTCCCTGAAACGTGACTTGACCGCGATTGAACCGGCGCGAATAATCGTGCGCTGCATTACATATCGTCCCCGGACGCGCCGTTTGGCCCTCCCGTCGCGCGTCGGGCGCCTTCAAACCTTCTTCTCACGAACGGACTCGCCCCACAATGGCCACTCCCGCTGAACACATTTCCGCCCCGAACGCCCAGCCGTCGGCGACGCAAGCGCCGAAGACCAAGTCGAAAAAGGGAAAAACGGTTCTCGACCACATTCTCGACTTTCTGAGTTCGGTCAAGGTCGGCGTCTTTCTGCTCGCGCTGCTGATCATCGCGTCGGCGATGGGCACGATCATCATTCAAAAGGGCACGAACGGGTTCACGGAGTACTACGCGAGCCTGCTGCCGGCGGAGCGGGAACTCTATGAATTTCTTGGGTTTCTCGACATCTACCACACGCGCTGGTTCAACCTGCTGCTGCTGACGGTCAGTCTGAACATCATTCTCGCCTCGATTGACTACTTCCCGGCGGCGTGGCGGTATCTGCGCAAGCCGGTGCTGAAGATCAACGATGCCTTCGTGAAGCGGCAGCCGTTCAAGGAAACCGTGGTGCTTCCGGCGGACGCGGTGACGGTCGAAAAGGTGAAAGCGGCGGTCGCGCGGGAAATGAGGCCGAAACTGTTCGGCGTGCTCCCGATTTCGCCGATTTACCGGCTGATTGCGACGGAACACCCGAAAGGCGGCGGCACGACGGTGCTCGCCGAGCGGAATACGTGGAACCGGCTCACCGCCTACGCGGTTCACGTCGCGCTGCTGACGATTTTCACAGGCGCGTTTGTCGGCGGAATGTTCGGCCACAAGGGAACGACCCGGATGGTGCCCGGCGAAACGGCCAACACGTTTGTCTCGATGGGCGGTCCGAACGACGGAGCGCAGGAATTCGCGATGCCGTTTGCGTTGTACTGCACGGACATCGAACAGAACCTGCTCGATCCCAAGAAAAACGATCTCTCTGCGCCGAACACGCTCGACTGGCACACGCGGGCGGTCATCAGGGACACCCAGCGCGGCCTCGAAGTCCCGGCCCACATCCACCTCAACACGCCGTTCGATTATCGGGGCTACCGGCTGTTTCAGGCGAGTTTCGACAATTTCGGCAGCGCGCGGTCGGTGAAGGTCGCCTTCACGCCCTCGACCGGCGAGGCGAAGGAATACACCATCACCCGCCAGCCGACCGACATTCCCGGCATCGGCAAGGTGCAACTCTTTGATTTCGTTCCGGATGTCGCGTTTCAGGGCGGAAAGATCGGCAGCGCGAGCGGCGAATACCGCAAGCCGATGGCGGTGCTGGAAGTGCTGCCGACGGCGGCAGGCCAACCGGCGAGCCAGCTCTATGCGCTTCAGGAAGAATTACTGGCCTCCCTCGGCAATGCGCCGTTCCTCAAGGCGAAGACCAAATTCGGCGACTTTCAGGTCGTCATGAAGGATTTTGAAAAGGTGTCGAGCGGACACATCCTTCAGGTGCAGTACGACCCGGGCGTCTCGACCGTCTACCTCGGCTGCGCGATGCTCATCGGCGCACTCTGGCTCGTCTTCTTCTTTGCCCACCAGCGGCTCTGGGTACTGGTTCAGCCCCAGGAAGACGGCACCATCCAACTGAGCGTCACCGGCAATACCAACCGCAACCGTCCGATGTTCGAAAAGCGGTTCGTCGCCATCGTCACCGAACTGACCGGCCACGCGCCGGTGTCTCCCGAACGCGCCGAAAACGAGCGCATCGGGGGCGACGGCGAAAGCGAGTAGAAAAATCGTTCAGCCGCGGGTAGCCCTGCCCTCAAGGACAGGGCTATTGGGCGACAAGCCCCGCGAACGGGGCTAAAAGGTTGAAAAAGCAGGGATTGAGCCTCGTTCACGAGGCTTGTTTCAGAAACAGCCCTGTCCTTGAGGGCAGGTGACCCGCGTTCGCTGCTACGCGCCGGTCAGTTCGATCTGAAATTCGTTCGGCAGAATGGTGAACTTGGGTTCCTTGCGGGCAAACCGCACGGATTCGCGCCGGATCATCGGAATCCCGCCGTTGTAGGTCGTCATCCCGTAGGCCGCGTTGCGAAAGAAGCTCTTGATGCGCGGGTTGGTCGGCGCGCTCACGCCGTAGTCCATGCCCGTCCTGGAAATGCGTTTTCCGATGGCCGGATTGGCGATTTCAATCCGGTTGTCGAAAATCAGCAGCCGGATGAATCCCTGCCGGGCGCAGTAATCGCGATGGACGAGCGCGTTGGTCACGGCTTCGAGCGTGGCCGCCCGCGAATAGGCCGCCCGCTGGCGCGCGGGACCTTTCTCGCGAATGCGCGGCGGCGGCTGGTCGCACAAATCGACGTACCGCCCGAGAAACCCTTCCAGCCGACCATACAAACTCGCCAGATTGCCGGTAAACGTCGTCTGCTCCACGACCGGATCGGTCACGGCATCGCCGGAAAAGCGGGTCGCGACGACCTTGCAGCGCGGGAAACTCTTTTCGATACCGCGATTTCCGCCGAACAGCACCATTCCGCCGACGGTCGGCGAGTAGTCCCGCGCGGTCATCACGGCGAGCTGCAT
>JAAFHI010000219.1 GCA_013298335.1 Actinomycetota bacterium | reverse complement strand
CATAACAGCCGGAGCGCTCGGGCGAGGCTATGGGAAACGGGGGATGGGGGATGGGAAAAATACAACGCCCCAAAACAAAAACCGGCACGAAAATTCATGCCGGTTTTGTTTTTGAATCGTGTTCGAGGTCAGTGATTGGTGAGCGTGAGGACCCCGTCGCGTTGCTCGACGCGCATCGGCGGCGGGGGCGGCGGCTCATTGGGTTTCGGAGGGGTCGCGGCCTGCTGCGTCGGGTTCGATTTCTTCGTGTTGACCGGATGCACCGACCCGCCCTTGTAACGGGCGAGGATCGTCCGGACGTAGTGCTGGGTCTGCGCGATTTTGGGAACCTGATTTCCGCTCCGGATCACCCGGTGCTCGCCCGCGTTGTAGCCCGCGAGCGCGAGGCTGATGTCGCCGTTGAACATGTCGAGCAGCATCCGGAGGTACTTCGTGCCGCCCTCAACGTTCTGCCGCATGTCGAACGAATCGCGCGTCCCCATCCGGGCCGCGGTGCCGTCCATCAACTGCATGAGGCCCTTTGCCCCGGCGTAGGACACGGCGTACTGGTGAAAACCCGATTCCTGCCGCATCACTTCGACGATCAGGCGGGGGTCCACGCCGTACTTTTTGCTCATTTCACCGACGATGGCGTCGAGGTCGGGCTTGTTGGTCGTCGCCGTGAGCGTGCCGAAGGACGGCGCGACGGATGTTCCCGGCGCGGGTTTCGCCACTCCCGGCAACCGGCGGCTGACGAGAATCCAGTTTCCGGCCTCGTCGCGCTGGGCGACCATTTCATATTCGGGAAGGTCTTCGATGGGATTGCCGACTTCAGCCGAAGGCTCCGGAGCGGGCGTCGCGGCAGCCGGTTTGACCGGCGCGGTGACCGTTTTCGGCGACGCCGGCTTGGGAATGACGGCTTCCGGCAACCGGCGCGGCACGCCGAAATCGTCGTTGGTCACCGTCCGCGAAAGACTCGGCGAGGGATTGCGGAGCGATTCGGGGCCATTATTGTCGGACGGCTGCTGCGCCGCGGCCAGCGCGGGCACGGCGCCGACCCACAATGCGACGGCGGCGCAACACAGAAATCCCGGGCTTGGCTGAATTTTCATCATAGGCGAGCATCAAGCAGTTTTTTCAGTCTGGAAGTACGAAATGCGCCGAGTCTAGGGAACCGGCGCATGTGCTGTCAATTTATTACTGATGTTTTTTCAGGCCGAAGCGAGTTCTTCGTTGATGTCGTGAATGGTCTTGAGCTTCAGAATTTCGAAATGCCGGACGCCCTGCGGCGTCTGAACGTCCACTTCATCCCCGGCCTGCTTGCCCATGAAGCCTTTTCCGAGCGGCGACACGGTCGAGATGAGGCCGTTGGCGACATCGGCTTCCTCGGGCATCACGAGGCGGTACGTAACTTCGATGTCCTTGTCGATATCGAGAACGTCCAGCACCGAACCGTAGGCGGCGCGGTCACGCGGCAACAGTTCGAAATTGATCAGCGAAAGCGCCGCAAGCCGCTGGTGCAGCGCGCCGAGTTGCGCCTGAACGTAGCTCTGACGCTCCCGGGCGGCCTGATATTCGCCGTTTTCCCGCAGGTCGCCGTGGGCGGCGGCGCGCTGCAATTCGCGCGGCAGATCCACCTTGAGTTCCTGCTCCAGCTTTTTGACTTCGGCTTCCAAACGTTCCTTCACATTCATCGCTGCCGTCACCTCAAGAAAATTTCAGTATTCGAAACCAAAAGGAAAAAGGAATCCCGGACACGACCGCTGTACGACGAACTACAAAAGTACTGCCGGCGCGTGCCTTTTTCTTGCAAATTGCACAATTTCACAGGCTTGTGAGACGGAATTGAGTTGGCTATACTCGCCCCAAAGCATTGAGAAAGCCACTCTTTCGTCACCGAAGCCGGTTGACCCGTCCCGCCACCGGGCTTATTCGGGTCCGGTGTTCCGCCCGAACCAGGGTTTCCCGACCGTTTTGTCGATTCCCGGTAGCCATACGACGAAGGCCGAAACGACGGTCGCCGACTATAGCACACTCCCCGCCCCCGCGAGGGCGAAGTTCCGAGAACCCCCGACGGGGTCGTCCCAATCGCGAACGAGACGCCGATGAATTTACGCAATCTCGTGGATGCCATCCGGCGCAAGCCGGCCAGCGAAGCTTCGGCGGCCCCGAAAACCGCCGAAGACCCCAGCTCGCCCGCGACCGTCGAGGTCGCCGATGTGGTGACATCGGCGGATGCGTCGCTGGCGCCACGGACGAGTCCCATCGTGCAGTCGCTCCTCGGCGGCTTCGCGACCGCGGAACACCGCATGCCGCGCCATTCCGGGCCGCTTCCCGCCCTTCCGCCGCCGGGCGAAGCTCCGGTCGCGCCTCCGCCGGGCATTCCTCCGCAGAATCCGCCGCAAAATCCGTTCGCCGAGTTCGAAGCGGTCAACCGGGTGCTTTCAAACGGCGGGAATGAAGTTCCGGAACAGCCGCCCGTCCAGCAACCGCCGCCGAATACCTGGTTCGACGTCTCCCTCAGCACCCGCACGGGAGAGCAGGAACCGGTGCCCGACGTCCCGTCGTTCCCGTCGTTTCCACCGGCATCCTTCGAATCACCGGCGGCGTCCTTCGAACCGCCGACTTTTGAACCGGCCTCCTTCCAGCCCGCGCCGCCCCAGTCGCTTCCGCCGGCGCCGCCGGTCCGGCCCCCGACACCGGTGGCGCTGACCCCGCCGCCACTCCCGACGCCCCCGCCGTTTCCGACCCCGGCCCAGATTTTGTCACCGGCGCTGGAAGGCCCTGCCCTGCCCGACGCATTTCCGATTTTCATCCATCAGCTCAATCAGGCGGCCAGTGCGGACGACATCCTGCGGGAACTCGCGCAGGCCGCGCTGGAGTGCCTCGACGCCGACCGGGCGTTCCTCGTGCCGATTTCATCCGAAGGCCAGCCGGGCCCGATTGACGTCGTTTTCGGCGAAAACGGGCATCTGCTCCAGGGATTGCGGCTGACCACGGAATTCGTCAGCCGGATGGTGAGCCACGCCAACCTTTTCGCCGACCCGAATCTGATCGAAATGTCACCGGGCCTGTCGCTGCTGCCCCCGGAACACTTCATGTCGGCGGAATCCTATCTGCTGACCGGCGGTCCGCCGTGGCCCGGCATCGTCGGCCTTCAGTGGAAAACGCCGCCCTCCGAAACCAGGCGCGTCTGGGCGAAAACGCTGATCAACTGCGCCCGCCTGGCGTTGCAACGGCTCGCGGCCACCGCGTTGCCGCCGGTGAGCCTGCCGCGAACGCCGACCCAGCCGCTTCCCGCCCCGCCCGCCGTTGCGACCCGTTCCGGACTGCTCGCCGAGGCAGTGTTCGTCAAACTCAACGAAGCGCTGATCCTGCTCGATAACGACGGCATGATTCACGCCGTCAACCCGATGGCCGAATACGCCCTCAACTGCCTGAGCGCGGACGCCGTCGGGCGGCGGCTGTTTGAAATTGGCCGCAAGAACGGCGGCACCAACGTCGAACTGTGGGAGCACCTCGCGACCTCCGCCGAGGAGCAGCAGTTTTCCGCCGAACTTCATCTCGCCGACGGTCTGGTGATGACCACCACCGTGGTGGTGGTGGACGTTCCGGCCCAGTCGCCCGCCTGGTCGGGCGGTCGGGCCATCGCGATTCGCGACGTGTCGCACGTCCGCGCCGAAATCACGCAGGCGTTTGAAGAAACGCTGGACCACCACACGCAGGCCGCCCAGGCGGCGGCGTCCGCCCTGCTGGTCACGGAAGAGGAACTGTCCCGGATGCGGACCTCGCTGCAAATGGTTCTCGGTTTTTCGGAACTCCTGCACCGGGGCGAATACGGGGCGATGAACCCGCAACAATTCGAGATGTTCCGCAACATCGAACATCACGCGAAGGAACTGGCCGTGATGATGGGCCTCTCGGTCTCCACATAGACGGCACTTCCGGAAAAATCGCCGAAACTTTTCCGGTCCTCCGTGACTCATACCGCTCACCCGAACAGTACGCCGATTTTTGATTTTCGAACGATCGCTTCCGAACGGCCTCCGCACCGGGCCACGGACCGGCCCGACGTGTGTCCGGTCGATCCCTGCCGGCGGGTATCCCAAAGTCGCTCCCCGCTGGACAGAAAACTGCAACCAGTTGAAAAACAGGAACTTACATACCTGAAACCACCCGGCACCGGGCAGTTGACAGCCGAAACATGACGGCGAAACGCTTCCATTCCGCCGAGGAGATGCTTTTTATGCAGAAAAATTACCGCCGACGGTCCGCCTACGCCCTGCTCGCTCTGGCAACCCTCGTCTCGATGTGCCTTCCGCTCCGCTCCGCGCTCGCCCAGGATGCCGCGCCGCCGGTTCATCCCGGAAAAAGCGCCAAACCGCCAATCTTCGCGGCGGGAATTCGCAATCCGAACCCGCAGGCGACACCGAAAATCGGTCCGAACGCCGTTCGCACCAACGCCGGATTCACCACGAACGTGATTCCCGCGAGCGACGACGGCTCGACGGCGGCGGTGACGCTGCCCGTGCCGGTCAACTTCTACGGTACGACCTACAGCAGCCTGTTCGTCAACACCAACGGGAACGTGACCTTCGATCAGGTTTTCTCGGCCTTCAGCCCCTCGCCGCTGCAAACCACCGGACGGGTCATCATTGCCCCGTTTTTCGGCGATGCGGACACCCGCAATGCCGCCTCGACCGTGGTCACCTACGGCGCGGACACGGTCAACGGTCGCGCGGCGTTCGGCGTCAACTGGACCGGCGTCGGGTATTTCGACACGAAAGGCGACAAACTCAACAACTTCCAGCTTGTCATCATCGACCGGTCCGACACCGGCACCGGAAATTTCGACATCGAGTTCAACTACGACCGGATCGTCTGGGAAACCGGGGATGCGAGCGGCGGCACGAGCGGTCTCGGCGGATTTTCAGCCCGCGCCGGATTCTCCAACGGAACCACACGCGGTTTTGAAGTCGTCGGCTCGGCGCTCCCCGGCGCGTTCCTCGACGCCAATACGACGACCGGGCTGACGCGGACCAGCCGCAACAGCACCCAGGTCGGACGACAGTTCTTCGCGGTCCGCAACGGCAATCCGGGCAGTGGCAACGCCGCGACGCCGGGGCAGTTCCGGCGGTCGAACGGTTTCGTCTACCTGCGGAACACCAACGATACCGGCATCGCCAATACCGAGTTCTTCTACGGACAGGCGAGCGACGTGCCGATTGCGGGCGACTGGAACGGCGACGGCATCGACACCATCGGCATTTACCGCAACGGGACGTTTTTCCTCAGAAATTCCAACTCCAGCGGCTTCGCCGACCTGCAATTTCCCTTTGGCGCGACCGGCGACATTCCGATTGCGGGTGACTGGGACGGCGACGGCATCGACACGGTCGGCATCGTCCGGGGCAACACGATTTTCCTGCGAAACACCAACACCGCCGGAAACGCCGACGTCCAGTTCAATTACGGGACCTCGACCGACACGTTCATCACCGGCGACTGGAACGGCGACGGCGTGGACACCATCGGCTGTTTCCGTCCGACCAACGGCTTCGTCTACATCCGCAACACCAACACGACCGGCATCGCCGATTTTGAATTCTTCTACGGTACGACCGGCGACAAGCCGGTCGTCGGCGACTGGAACGGCGACAACGTCGATACCATCGGGATTGTCCGCGGCAACCGCTGGCTGCTGCGAAATTCGAACACGAGCGGGTTCGCCGAAATTGATTACAACTACGGCACCGACACCGACGTTCCGATTGCGGGCGACTGGAACGGCTTGCCGTAAAAAAGTCTGGGGAGTCTTGGGCGTCTTGAGAGTCTCGGGAGTCAAAACTCCTGACTGACTCCCAAGACGCCCAAGACTCCCCAGACTCCCGAGACTATTTTTCCTTACAGCGTTCCCCGCGCGGCCTGATCGCGCTCGATGGCTTCGAAGAGGGCCTTGAAGTTGCCCTTGCCGAAGCTTTCGCTGCCTTTGCGCTGAATGATTTCGAAGAAGAACGTCGGACGGTCCTCGATCGGCTTGGTGAAGATCTGCAACAGGTAGCCGTTTTCGTCGTGGTCAACCAGGACGTTGAGCTTCCGCAGCGCCTCGACGTCTTCCGCGATGACGCCCACCCGCTCGGTCAGCGTGTCGTAGTAGCTGTCCGGCACGACCTGGAATTCGACGCCGTTCGCGCGCAGTTGCGAAATCGAGGCCACGATGTCGGTGCTCGTGATGGCGATGTGCTGCACGCCGGGACAGCCGTAAAAGTCAATGTACTCTTCGATTTGCGA
>JAAFHI010000024.1 GCA_013298335.1 Actinomycetota bacterium | reverse complement strand
ATTTCGGCAGCGGCGTTTCGTCATCCACGTAGAGAAACCGCCCGGACATCCGCAGATGCACGACGAGCGTCCGGCCCGTGTCGAGATGAATCAGGATGTGCTTGCCGCGCCGACCGACGTCGCCGATGGTCGCGCCGGTCAGGGCGGCGGCGAATTCGGCGGACGGAAGCGGCGCGATGAGCCGGTCGCGAAAGGTTTCGGCGTGCCGGATGCTGCGTCCGGGCAGGCGCAGGCGGAGTTCGCGGACGACGCCTTCGACTTCGGGAAGTTCGGGCATGGGGAAGAAAGGATGAAGGATGAAGGATGAGGGATGAAAAAAATCATCCGCCGCTCGGGGAGCGTTCGCGAGGTTTATGCGACCGTCACATCAAGCGCAAGAACCTTTTGGCGACCTGAAGCTGTTCAGAGTCCCCCGCTTGAGCGGGGATAATCGGCAATGAATCAGGCCCGCCGGGAGTTACCGCGAAAAAATGGCGAGTGAAGATGAACTTACCTTTTCGAAGAGGTAAAGCAGCCACTCTTTATCCCTGCTCAAGCGGGGGACGCTGAACAGTTACATTCAAAAAAGTCCGGAACGTTCGGCTTCAGGACGGATAATGCACCTTTTGCGTCGGTAAATGTCGGTTTCACGAGGGAAAATGAAGGTTTTGAAGTGGGAAACGGAGGTTTTGCATCGGAAAATGCCACTTTTGCACCGGGAAACGGAGGTTTTGCAGTGGAAAACGCAACCTTGACGCCGGAAAACGGTGGTACGGCGGCGGAAAATGGACCGTTTGCAAAGGAAAATGGCGGTTTCGTTGTGGAAAACGGAACCTTTGCGCCGGTAAATGATCCTTTTGCGGCGGAAAACGCGACCATGACGACGGAAAATGGCCGCCGTGCATCGGGAAATGGTCACGCGACGGTCAAAAACGGTTTCCCGTAACCGATATGAAAAGAGAATTTTCTGCCGGAAGGTGTCCGGCACGGTCATGGCGTCCGTTCCGCCCCGTCCGGTCATTTCGGGCCGGGCGAAATGCTCGCGTC
Organism: Actinomycetota bacterium; assembly: GCA_013298335.1. GTDB lineage: Bacteria > Acidobacteriota > Blastocatellia > Chloracidobacteriales > Chloracidobacteriaceae > JAAFHI01. The sequence goes on along the minus strand of JAAFHI010000024.1, from coordinate 12,136 downwards.
GCTCCGGCTTTCCGCTCTTCGGCTCGGATGCTAGAGTGGGGAGCATTTTTCGCTCGATATTCAGAAGGATTGGGTTATGACCGGACACGAGATTCGCCAGAAATTCCTCGACTACTTCGCCCGCAACGGACACCGCGTGGTGAAAAGCTCTCCCGTACTGCCGCCGGACGACACGCTGCTGTTCGCCAACGCGGGCATGAATCAGTTCAAGGACGTCTTCACCGGCAACGAAACGCGCGAGTACAACCGCGCCGCCTCGTCGCAGAAGTGCATCCGCGCCGGCGGCAAGCACAACGACCTCGAAGAAGTCGGCAAGACGGCCCGCCACCACACGTTTTTCGAGATGCTCGGCAATTTTTCCTTCGGCGATTATTTCAAGGAAGACGCCATCCGGTATGCCTGGGAACTGCTGGTCGATGAATTCAAGTTGCCGGTCGAACGGCTCTGGTTCTCGGTGTACGAGGACGACGACGAAGCCTTTGAACTGTGGCAGAAGATCGGGGCCGCCCCCGACCGCATCCTGCGCTTCGGAAAGAAGGAAAACTTCTGGCAGATGGGCGACACCGGTCCGTGCGGCCCCTGTTCGGAAATTCATTTTTTCCTTGGCGACGACCTCGCCGACAATCTGCCCGAACATGTCAACGGCCCCGGCGACACGACCATGGAAATCTGGAATCTGGTTTTCATGCAGTACGAGCGCTATGCCGACGGCACGATGAAGCCGCTGCCCAAGCCCTCGGTTGATACCGGGATGGGCCTTGAGCGCATCACTTCCGTGTTGCAGGGCAAGAAGACGAACTACGAAACGGACCTGCTTCGTCCGATTATCGAATTCACCGCGAAACTCGCCGGACGCGAATATGTGTATGACGACAGCGAGGAAAGCGTGTCGTTCCGGGTCATCGCCGACCACGCGCGCACGGCGGCATTTTCCATCGCCGACGGCATCTATCCCGGCAACAACGGTCGCAACTACGTTTTGAAGAAAATCATGCGCCGCGCGATCTGGCACGGAAAAACGCTTGGTCTGGAAGACGTGTTCTTCGCGAAGGTCGCCGGTTTCGTGGTTGAACACATGGCCTCGGCGTTTCCCGAACTGCGGCTTCAGGAATCGGTCATCGAGCGCGTGGTGACGACCGAGGAAAAACTCTTTTCCTCGACGCTCGCGGGCGGACAGAAGAAACTTGAGGAAGTCTTCGCACGGGCGGAGGGCAATGTCGTTTCAGGGCTGGATGCGTTCGATCTCTATCAAACGTACGGCTTGCCCCTCGACATGATTTCCTTCATCGCCGAGCAGCGGAAATTTGGCGTGGATGAAGCCGGATTCGAGGCCGCGCTGGAGGCGGAGCGCGTCCGGGCGCGTGAAAGCTGGAAGGGTGCGGTCGCGAAACAGGTCAAGGAAGTCTATCAGGCCGCGCTCGGCACGACGCCGACGAAGTTTCACGGCTACACGTCGCTTTCGCTCGCGAATGCAAAGGTTCGGGCGATCATCAAGGGCGATGTGGGCGTGGAATCCCTCGCGGAAGGCGAATCGGGCGAAGTGGTGCTTGACGAGACGCCGTTTTACGCCGAGTCGGGCGGCCAGGTCGGCGACACCGGCGTGTTCGAAAACGATCTCGCCACGGTGCGCGTGACCGATACGGTTGCGCCGATTGCCGGGTTGTCGGTTCATAAAGTGAAACTCGAACGCGGCTCGCTCGCGGTCGGCGACACGGTATTGGCCACGGTCGATGGCGAGCGCCGCCAGCGCATCGTGCTCAACCACTCGGCCACGCACCTGCTCCACGCGGCGTTGCGCGATGTTCTCGGCACGCACGTCAAGCAGGCGGGCAGCGAAGTCGCGCCGGATCGGCTGCGCTTCGACTTTTCGCACTTTGCCGCGCTGACCGCCGACGAAATCGCCGAAATCGAACGCCTCGTCAACGTCGAGATCCGGCGCAATACGGAACTGGCAAAAACCGAGATGTCGCTCGACGAAGCGGTCGGCGGCGGGGCGATGGCGCTGTTCGGTGAAAAGTACGGCGACAAGGTGCGCGTGGTCGAAGTTCCCGGCTTCTCGAAGGAACTCTGCGGCGGCACGCACGTGACCGCGACCGGTGATATCGGCGTGTTCAAGATCGTGAGCGATGCGTCGATTGCGTCGGGCACGCGCCGCGTACTGGCCGTGACCGGCGAGGCGGCGGTCAACCGTTTTCAGCAGGATGAGGACGTGCTCGCCGTGCTGGCCTCAAACTTCAAGGCCGCGCCGACCGAACTGCCCGCGCAGATCGAGAAGTTGCAGGCGTCATTGCGGACGGCGGAGCGCGAAATCGAAGCCCTCAAGTTGAAACTCGCGCGGCAGGCGGCGGCGGACGCGGTTTCGCAGGCGCGTTCGGTCGGCGGCATCAGCGTTCTGGCGCTCGAAGTCAGCGATCTCGACAAGAACGGCATGCGCCAGCTCGCCGACACGCTTCAGGGCAAAATCGGCGGTGGCGTGGTCGTTCTCGGCCAGCGGGCGGACGACAAGGTGTCGCTGCTCGTCCGGGTCGCCGACGATCTGACCGGCAAGGTTCAGGCGGGTAAAATCGTCAAGGAACTGGCGGCCATCGTGGGCGGCGGAGGCGGAGGCAAGGCCGATCTCGCGGAAGCGGGCGGCAAGGACCCGTCGAAGCTCGGCGATGCACTGAACGCGACCTACGGCGTGGTCGAAAAGTTTTTGTAATTTATTGAACACGAAGGCACGAAGACACAAAGACACGAAGTTTTTCTTTGGTGCTTCGAATGAAGTTTTTCTTTGTGCCTCCGTGCCTTTGTGTCTTTGTGTTTTTTCCCGAAAGGCGTCAGCGGATGCGAAACGAAGCCATCGAATTTTTCACCACTCGCTACGGCATCACGGTCGAGGATTTGAACGTGCTGCTCGGCGAGGCGCTCGGCAAGGGCGGCGACTACGCGGATCTCTATTTCGAGTACCGCCGCAACAACAGCCTCGGTCTTGAAGATCGAATCATCAAAAGCGCGAATCAGTCGATTTCACAGGGCGTGGGCGTCCGGGTGATTTCGGGTGAAAAAACGGGCTACGCCTATACCGACGACATCAGCGTCGAGAGCATCCGCAAGGCAGCCTACACGGCGGCCTGCATCGCGAAGGACAATCAGGAAAAGCGCGCGGTGGATGTTTCGCCGCGGACCAATGCCCACGACCTCTATCCGGCGCCCGAGCCGGTCAGCGAAGTGTCCATCGAGCGGAAGATCGCGCTGCTGCGGGAAGTGGATGAACTTGCCTACGCCAAGGACAAGCGGATTCAGAAGGTTCAGGCGAGTCTGGCCGACGAGTACAAGATCGTCATGATCGTGACGAGCGAAGGCATTCTGGCGGGCGACATTCAGCCGCTTGCCCGAATCGGCGTGTCCTGCATCGCCGATCAGGATGGCGATCTGAAGGCCGGTCGCGCGGGCGGCGGCGGACGTCGCGGTTTTGAAATGTTCGAAACGGGCGAACTGGCGCCGGAAGCGCTGGCGACGGAAGCGGTCCGGCTGGCGCTGCTTCAGTACGACGCGGTGGACGCGCCCGCCGGGTCGATGGAAGTCGTGCTCGGACCGGGCTGGCCCGGCATCCTGCTTCACGAAGCCATCGGTCACGGCCTCGAAGCCGATTTCAACCGCAAGAAAACCTCGGCCTTTTCCGACATGCTCGGCAAGCGCGTGGCCTCGGAGCACTGCACCATCGTGGACGACGGCACGCTTCCCGGGCGTCGCGGCTCGCTCAACGTGGACGACGAAGGGCATGCCACCTCACGGACGGTCCTCATCGAAAACGGTATTCTCCGCGGATACATCAACGACTACCTCAACGCGAAACTGCTCGGCGTGCCCTTTACCGGCAATGGGCGGCGCGAAAGTTACCGGCACATTCCGATGCCGCGCATGACGAATACCTACATGCTGTCGGGAGGGGAAGCGCCCGCCGACATCATCAAGTCGGTCAAGCGCGGTCTGTTTGCGGTGCAGTTCGGCGGCGGGCAGGTGGACATCACGAGCGGAAAGTTCGTGTTCTCGGCGAGCGAGGCATATCTGATTGAAGACGGGAAAATCACCGCGCCGGTCAAGGACGCCACACTCATCGGCAACGGCCCCGACGTACTGACGAAGGTCACGGCGGTCGGAAACGACTCGGAACTCGATCAGGGCGTCGGAACGTGCGGCAAGGACGGTCAGAGCGTCCCGGTCGGCGTCGGACTGCCGACCATCCGGATTTCGGAAATCACCGTCGGCGGGACGCAGCGGTAAAAAGGCGAATCGAACCAATGAACGGCACCATCGAACACCCCATTCCGACGCAGGTCACCCGCAGTTACGGCCTGTTGGAGGGTTTTCTCGCGCGCGAACGGTGCCGCCTCGCCAACCGGATGATCCCGGAGGAAAAGCGCGCCGGGCGGGTGCTCGACATCGGCTGCGGCAGTCATCCGTTTTTTCTGACCCGGACGGAGTTCAAGGAAAAGTTCGGACTGGACAAGATGGTCCGTCCGGAACAGAAGGTCGCGTTGCAGGCGCAGCACGGCATTTCCCTTGTCAACTATGATGTCGAGCAGTCGCGGAACATCCCGTTCGAGTCGAATTCTTTCGATGTCGTCACGATGCTGGCCGTCTTCGAGCACATCGAGCCGGAACTGCTTCCGGAACTGCTGGCCGAGATTCACCGGATTCTGAAACCCGGCGGAATGTATCTGCTCACCACGCCCGCGGTATGGACGGACGGCCTGTTGCGGGTGCTCGCCAGGCTCCGGCTGGTCAGCCCGGTGGAAATCGAGGAGCACAAGGACGCCTACACGCACCCGCGCATCGGCGACCTGCTCGTGCGGGGGGGCTTCGACCGGGCGGCCCTGCGTTTTGGGTACTTTGAGATCTTTATGAATCTCTGGGCCACGGCCACCAAACGCTGACTTCTATTTGGCGGCTTTTTCCGAAGTCCGGGGGAGTGCGCGCGGGGTGGCTTCGTCGAATTCCTTCGGCAAGGGCGAAAGCGGCACGGTCAGGCCGTACTTCGTGATGCACCACAACGCCTGAACCCCGTCCTTCCAGCCGATTTTCTTGCCTTCGGCGTAGGTACGACCGTCATAGCTGATGGCGACTTCATACACTCGCAACCGTTTCCGCGCGACCTTGATCGTGATTTCGGGCTCGAAGCCGAAGCGTTCCTGTTCGAGTTGAATGGACTGGATCACCTCGCGGCGGAACGCCTTGTAGCAGGTTTCCATGTCGGTCAGGTTCAAATCCGACGCCATGTTCGAAAGCAGCGTCAGGAAGCGGTTGCCCATCGAGTGCCAGAAATACAGGACGCGGTGCGCCTGTCCGCCGAGAAAGCGCGATCCGAAGACCACGTCGGCCTTTCCCTGGAGCAGCGGTTCGAGAACGACGCGGTAATCGTTCGGGTCGTATTCGAGGTCGGCGTCCTGGATGATCACGAAATCGCCCGTGGCATGCTTGAACCCTTCGCGCAGCGCCGCGCCCTTGCCCCGATTGACCGGCTGGAAGTAGGGCTTGATGGCCGGAAATTCCTCGGCCAGTTGGCGCAGGATGTCGCGCGTGCCGTCCTTCGAGCAGTCGTCCACGCAAACGAGTTCCTTTTCGAGCGAAATGTCCACCGCGAGGACACGCTCGATGATGGTCCGCAGCGTATGCCGCTCGTTGTAGATCGGGATGACGACGGAAAGTTTCACGATGGTGTTTCCGAAAAGCCGGGATGTGAATGTGCGGGCGGGGATGTGGACGCCATTGTAGCCCGCGAATTCGGTTTCCGCGCAAGAGTTCATTTCAAAAAGAAAGAAGGCCGAAAGACGGAGGTCTTCTGGCCTTCGGATTTCAGCCGGATTGCCGGAACGTTCAGACCCGCATCGGCATGACGATGTAGCGATAGTCATACTCGCCATCGTCCTTCGGGCGCAGTTGAATCTGCGTGATTTCGTCCTTGAATTCGAACGACGTTTCGGTCGTGCCCGCCGCGTTGAGGAAATCCATCAGGTAATTGACGTTGAAGGTGATCGTGAGCTTCGGCCCGGCGTAGTCCACGGGGACGACTTCCGACGCCTCGCCCGATTCGCTCGACTGGGCGGTGAATTCGAGCTTGCCTTCGTCCACGTGCATCTTGACCGCGCGGGTGGTCTCGTCGGCGACGACGCTCACGCGGCGCAGGGCGGCGATGAGTCGTTCGGTTTCGAACAGGATGGCCTTGTCATTGTTCTTTGGCAGGACCATTTCGTAATTCGGGAACTGGCCCGCGAGCATCCGCGAGATGAAGACCCGCGCGCCGACCTTGAAGAAGATGTGGTTCTCGTCCTTCCCGAACGTGAGCGAGTCGTCGCCGACTTCGGCGGCCAGCTTCGAGACTTCGGCGAGCGTCTTCTTCGGGATCAGAACCTTGAGCGTCTCCGGGTTCTCTCCCGTCGCGTTGAAGGTCAGCCCCTTCTTCTCGATGAACGAGAGCCGGTGACCGTCGGTCGAGATCATGCGGAGCGCGTCGCCATCGACGATGACCTGGGCCCCGTTGAGCTGGAAGCGCGATTCTTCCTGGGTCATCGCGAAGAGGGTGCGCGGGATCATGACCCGGAGGACCGCCGCCGAAATCGTGAACTGGGCATCGGGAACTTCAGGCAGTTCCGGGTAGTTTTCCGGCGATGGGCTGAAGAGTTTGAACCGGGACCGCTCGCAGGTCACGACTACGTTCCCCTGGGCGTCGGCCTTGAAGTGGATGACCGAGTCGGGCAGGTTGCGGACGATGTCGAGCAGTCGTCGGGCGGGAAGCAGGAGCGTGCCGCCACCGGTGATTTCGGCGGTGCAGGACACGCGGAGCGTGGATTCGAGGTCCGTGCCGACGAGGTCGAGCGCCGCGCCCGGATCACCCGAAATCAACAGGTTCTGGATAATCGGAATCGTGTTCTTTTTTTCGATGACGCCGTTGAGAAACGTCAGTTCTTTGAGCAAATCGCTTTTCAGGACGGAAAACTCCACCGTGGTTCGCCTCGCTTGTCGGTTGATTTTTTCTATAAAAGAGCGATTATGCTCACCCGTCGTATGCGGCGCAACCGTGGCGGGGTGATGGGTCGGGCCGACCCGACCCGCCGATTGTCTCCCCGCCCGCATCCTGACTTCGAAGCATTTACCGGAAACCGTCCATGGTTCTGATTCTCGATAATGAAGGCCCGTTTACCCATGCCGTCGCGCAGACGGTGGCCGCCCTCGGCCTGACCGCCGACGTGCGGTCGAGCCGGGCCGTCACCGCCGCCGAGGTCGCGGCGCTGGCCCCGGCCCGGGTCATCATCGCTTCGGGCGGGGGGCGTCCTTCGGACGCGGGATGTTCGGTCGAGGTCGTCCGCGCGCTGGCCGGTCGGACGCCGGTTCTCGGAATCGGTCTCGGTTGTCTGGCCATCGGCGCGGCGTTCGGCGCGAAAATACTGCCGACCAAACCGATCTACGGCCACACCGCCGAAATCTGTCACGACAGCCGAACGGTGTATCACGGCGTGGAGTACCGCTTTCGGGCGATGGTCTGCCGGGCGTTGACGATCAACCGGGAGGGGCTGCCCTCCGAGGTCGAAATCTCCGCCACGACACCCGACGGGGCCGTGATGGGGCTTCGCCTCCGGCAGGCTGCCTGCGAAGGCGTGATGTTTCATCCCGAATCCATCGTCACGCTGGCCGGGCAGCGGATTCTGGCGAACTTTCTCGGTATCCGGTGATTTTGAATGAAGACTTCCGATTTTCGATTGAAGATTGAAGATTGACGGTGAGACAGACGACCGAAGCCGTAGACCGAAGTCCAATTTCCAATCGAAAATCTTCAATCAAAAATCAAAAATCAAATCATTTTCCAACCTGAATGCCCGCATCACTTCCCAATCAGGACCCCTATTCCTTCTCCGCGTTCGAGATGAGTCCGCAGCGCCGTTTCCAGGTTTCGCTGCTCACGCTGGCGTCGCTGATGGGTATCGGGACCGCCGTCTACCATTTCGTCGAGCAGTACACATGGCTCGATTCCTTCTATCTTACGGTGGCGACGCTGGCGACGGTGGGATACGGCGACGTTTCTCCGAAGACCCCGGCGGGACGGATCTTCACGGCCGGGTTCATTCTGGTCAGCATCACGGTGGTCGGGGCGGCCGTGCAGGCATTGATTCAGGGCGAAATTCTCTCGACGTTCAGCAGGCGGCGCATGTTCAAAGACATCAGTCAGCTTTCGGATCACTTCATCGTTTGCGGCGCGGGCCGCGTCGGCATCACTCTCATCAAGGAGATGGAGCGGACGGGGGCCGAGTTCGTCATCATCGAGCGTGACGAACAGACGGCGGAACGGTTGCTTTCACAGGGCTATCTGACACTCAACGGGGATGCTTCCGAAGAGGACATCCTGCTCGGGGCCCAGATCGACAAGGCGCGCGGCATCGTCTGCTGCACGCCGAGCGACGCCGACAACGTCTACATCACGCTCACCGCGCGCGGATTGAACGGCGATCTCTACATCGTGGCCCGCGCCACCACCGAATCGGCCATCGAGAAACTCAAGAAGGCCGGCGCCGACAAGGTCGTCTCGCCGACCATCATCGGGTCGCACATCATGGCGCAGGTGCTGCTCAGGCCGGCGGTGGGCGACTTCATCGAACTGACGGCGATGACCGACACGATGGACCTCGTCATCGAGCAGGTCGAACTGGCCGAGAATTCGCCGCTCGTCGGCAAGTTCATTCGTGACTGCGGCATCCGCAGCGAGCTGAACGCCATCATTGTCGCCATCAAGCGGGGAACGAGTTCGAGTTTGTTTAATCCGCCCGGCGACACGGTGCTTCAGTCCGGTGACATTCTGGTCGTCATCGGCAACCGCGAGGCGCTGGAATCGCTTGAATCCACGGCGAATCCGTCGCGGACCAAAACGAGCCGCAAGCCCCGTCGCTGACGGGTCGCGGCGTGAAGAAAAACAAGGCTGTTTGCGTTTGCGTTTCGGCTTCGTATAATGGCGGACTTCGTTCCGAGTCGTTCAGTCGGCGTCGCGGGCGGATTGTTTTTCGGAACAACCGTTTGCGGAGTGCGTGAATCTGGTCATCGCTCGTTCCGAACCGCAATCTCATTTTCGTAAGGGAATCTCTCGATGAAACGTTTTTCTCTCATGCTGGTCGCGGCGTCCGTGATGTTGACCGCGTCGGCTTCCGCGCAGAACGTCACCTCCGGCGCCAAGCCCCAAACGCCGCCCACCGCGGCGCGTCCCGCCGTCATCCCCACCGGTAAGCTGGTTGTCGTCAACACGCTGGCCTTCACCGAAAAGATCGACGAGTTCAAGCGCCAGGTCGCGAAACTCGAAGAGAAGTTCAAAGCCCGGACCACCGAACTCCAGACGATCGGAAGCAAGCTTGAAGATTTGAAGAAAAAGGTCGAGGACCAGAACAACGCTCCGGAAGTGCGTCGCCAGGCGCAGGAGCAGGGAATCGCGCTCGAAAAGGAATACAAGCGGAAGTCCGAGGACCTTCAGGCCGACATCGAGAAGGAACAGGCCGTCATCCTCAACCCGGTCCGTGAAAAGGTCTTCCGTTTCATGGAAAGCTACGCCGCGTCGCGCGGCATCGTGATGATCTTCGATCTGGCGGTGCTGGCGCAGGGCAACAATCTGGCGATGCTGCCGTATCTCGATCCCGCGGCGGACATCACCGAAGATTTCGTCAAGGAATACAACAAGGCCAATCCGGTCGCCCCCGCCGCGGCAACCCCGGCCAAACCCGGACAGTAGTCAGATGAAGCTTGTCGAACTCGCCGCGCGGCTCGAAGTCGAATTTTCCGGCGACCCGGAGGCGACCGTCGAACGCGTGAGCGAGTTCGAACGGTCCGAACCGGGCGCCGTGACGATGGCCGTCGGCGCGCGTCGCGGTCGTCTCGATTCGGCGCGCGCCTCCGTCTTCATCGTTGAATCAACCGGTGTGACCGAGGAAGAACGGCACACGTACAATCTGCTGCTCGCCCGCAACCCGAAGGCGACCTTCGCGAAAGCCATTCATCTGCTTCATGTCGGTTGTCAGGCCGGCGGCGGCATCGCCCCGGACTTCATCATCGGGGAAGGCATCGAACTTGGTGACGAAGTCACGATTCACCCGCGGGTGACGGTCGGTCGCAACTGCCGGATCGGGCGGCGCGCCGTGCTGCATCCCGGCGTCGTGCTGGGAAATGACGTCGCCATCGGCGACGACACCGTTCTTTTTCCGAACGTGACGCTTTATGAAGGCGTGACCGTCGGTCAGCGGTGCATCCTCCACGCGGGGGTCGTCGTCGGGGCCGACGGTTTCGGTTTCGCGCAGGAAAACGGTCACCACGTCAAAATTCCGCAGATTGGAACAGTCATCATCGAGGATGACGTCGAAATCGGCGCAAACTCGACCGTGGACCGCGCAACGCTCGACGTGACCCGCATCGCGCGCGGAACGAAGATCGACAACCTCGTCCACATCGCGCACAACTGCCGCATCGGCGAGGATGTCGTCATCGCCGCGCAGGCCGGACTCTCCGGCGGCGTCACCGTCGGTCGGCGCGTCGCCATCGCCGGACAGGTCGGCGTCAATCCGCAGGTCGAAATCGGCGAACACGCCGTCATTACCGGCCAGGCGGGCGTGACCAAGTCGGTCGCGCCGAACGACGTCTACGCCGGGACGCCGATTACCCGCCTGCGGGACTGGAAACGCGAACGCATCGTGGCGGCCCAGATGCCCGCCCGCCTGCCGCAGATCGAAGCCCGACTGGCCGCGCTCGAACGGGCGCTGGCGCTACTTTCCGAAGAGGAACCCGAATAACCCGATGGATACCGTTCTCAACATTGTACAAATTCAAGAGTTCCTGCCGCACCGCTACCCGTTTCTGCTGGTGGACCGCATCATCGAACTCGAACCTGAAAAGAAAATCGTCGGATTGAAGAACGTCACCATCAACGAGCCGTTCTTCCAGGGCCACTTTCCCGGCATGCCGGTCATGCCCGGCGTGTTGCTCATCGAGGCGATGGCCCAGACCGGCGGTCTGCTGCTGCTCAGCATTCTCGAAGAACCCAAGAAAAAGCTGATGCTCTTCGCGGGAATCGACGAAGCCAAGTTCCGCCGCCCGGTCGTGCCCGGTGACACGCTCCGCATCGAAATGACCCTGATGCGCTTCAAGGGCAAGATCGCCCGCCTGCGCGGCGAAATCTTCGTCGAAAGCCATCTCGTTTCCGAAGCCGTCATCACGTCGGTCCTCGTCGACCGGGAATCACTGAAGTAATTGAGAATTGAGAGTTGAGAATTGAGAGTGGAATCCGGCAATCCCGGCTCACTCAAGACACATTCGACAATTCTCAATTCTCAACTCTCAATTCTCAACTCACATGTCCATCCATCCCACCGCCATCGTCAGCGCGCGCGCCGAAATCGGCGAAAATGTCAGCATCGGACCCTACGCGGTCATCGGCGCGGATGTCGTCATCGGCAATGACGTCGAAATCGCCGCCCACTGCGTGATTGAAGGCCCGACCCGCATCGGAAACGGTAACCGCTTCTTCCCGTTCGCTTCCGTCGGGCAGGCACCGCAGGATTTGAAGTACAAGGGCGAGCGCACCGAACTCGTCATCGGCGAACGCAACGTCTTCCGCGAATTCGTGACCCTGAACCGCGGCACCGGTGAAGGCGGCGGCGTCACGACCATCGGCGACGACAATTTGATGATGACCCAGTGCCACGTGGCCCACGACTGCCACGTCGGCAGCGGCATCGTGATGGCCAACGGCGCGTCGCTCGCGGGGCATGTCGCCGTGCAGGACAAGGCCACGCTCGGGGCCTACGTCGGGATTCATCAGTTCTGCCGCGTCGGCTACCGCGCCTTCATCGGGGCCTATTCGGTCGTCGTGAAGGATGCCCTGCCGTTTGCGCGCAGCGTCGGCAACCACGCGAAATGCTACGGGCCGAACACGGTCGGTCTGCGCCGCGCGGGCTACAAAACCGAGGAAATCCGCGTGATCGAACGCGCATTCCGCCTGCTCCTGACGTCGAAACTCAATACCACGCAGGCCGTCGAGGCCATCGAAGCCGAACTCGGCGAAGCAGAATCCGCCCGGCTGCTGGTGGACTTCATCAAGACCGCCACGCGCGGCGTCGTGAAGTAACGG
>JAAFHI010000454.1:1622-4277 GCA_013298335.1 Actinomycetota bacterium | reverse complement strand
ACGCTGGACGCCCGAATCGAGGTGGAACTGCTCGCACCCGTGTTCGCGGGCGTAGGCGACGAGGTCGGCGAAGAGTTCCTGCCCGCGTCCGGTTGAGCGGACGACCTGATCGGTCACGAGGTCGTCCACGTAGAGAAATTTTCCCCACGCCAGATTTTCCCCAATCCGGAATCCCGCCACCGCCGCGACCCGGCCTTCGGACTCCACGTACGCCAAAAGGTAGCCCGCCTCCATCTGCCGCCGCACCCGCGCCACGAATTCATCTTCAACCAGATGCGGTCGAAGCTGAACCATCACGGGAAAGCAGGCGAGGATTTCGGCGTCGGAAGTGGGGAAAAGCATGGGGAAAAAGGGATCAGGAAACAGGGGTCAGGGATCAGGGAAAAACAAAAAACAGGCTGCTTGAAAATTTTGCTTGACGGCTCCACGAGAAAAGCGACCCTGATCCCTGATCCCTGATCCCTGATCCCTGATCCCTGATCCCTGATCCCTGATCCCTGATCCCTGATCCCTGATCCCTGATCCCTGATCCCTGATCCCTGATCCCTGATCCCTTTTCACTTGAGCATTGCCAGCACATCCTCAAGCTCGGACTTGATCCGGCGGAGGGCGGAAATGGAACTCGGGGAGAGGCTCGGCGGGGCGGGGGAATGGACGGGTTCGAAGGTTTCGGGTTCTTCGGGGTGTTCTTCGGCGACGGTCACGAGTTCCGGCTTGGGGAAGTCGGGAGAGCGTTCGATGGGAACGACCTTGAGTTTCGAGGCCGACCCACGCTCGGCGGCGAGGCGTTTTTTGGCCCCGGCGATGGTGAACCCTTCTTCCTCGCGCAGGGCCTTGATGCGGAGGGCGATTTCGACGTCCTTCTTGCGATAGACCCGTTGGCCGGCGGAATTCTTCTGGGGCGTCAGTTGCGGGAACTCCTGTTCCCAGTACCGCAGCACGTGCGGCTCGACGCCGACGATGTCGCAGACTTCACCGATTTTGAAGTAGAGCTTGTCGGGAATCACGACGCCTCCGAATTCCGAGGCGGGAACGCGGTTCGCCTTTCGGCTGTCGTTTGAATACGCCATAAGTTACCTGAAATGACGGCTTTTCGGGATTTCAGCTCATCCTAGGCTCCAAACCTTCGGCTGTCAATCATTTGAACTTCTTTCGGGTACCTGTTCAGAGTCTCCCGCTTTAGCGGGAAAAAGGCGCGACAGCCGGACGATTTCCGGAAAAAAATCAGGCTCGTTTTCGATTTTTTGGAAAAGAACGCAGGGAAAATTGTCGAATTTCTGAAATTCTCCCCGCTAAAGCGGGGGACTCTGAACATTTACCTTTCGGGAAAGCGTGGTGACAAACCCCCGGCGGGTGGAGTACTGGAATGGGAACGCACTTTTTCGAAAGGTTTTTGTACAGATGGAAGCGATTTACCTCTACGACAACGGCACGAATTCTTCCGCCACGGACGCCCTGCGGACGTTTTTCGAAGGCCTGAATCTTTCCTTTTCGCTGGTGGATGTCCGGGAGGACGACGCGGCGAAACAGAATGTCGCCAGATGGGCCGACGGGCGTGAGGACGTGTTCCCGCTCGTCCGGGTGGGCGAAAAAATCCGGTCGCTGTTTTTCAATCCGACGCCCGCGGTGCTGGCCCGGCTGTTTGTCGAGGGTGTGGCGGAAGCGCCGCTGGCCGGAGAAAAACTCGAAGTGTTCAGCGCCAACTGGTGTCCGGATTGCCGGGTGCTGGAAAGCGCGCTCGACCGCAAGAGCGTGGCCTACAAAAAGGTCGATATCGAAACGACGCCCGGCGCTCCGGAAAGCATCATGCGCTGGAGCGGCGGGCGTCGGGTGGTGCCGACGGTACGCATCGGCGACAACGTGGTGATGTTCAATCCGGGCCCGAACGCGCTGGCCCGGGTGGTCGGATACTGATTCAGCGCTTGAAGGGGCGGCTTTCGCGGTCCGTCGGCTGGGGGAAAGCCTGCTGCATTCGCTTGTCGGCGGCCCCGGACTGGGCCGCGCCGCCCTTTTTCTTCTTGTCGTCTTCCGGCGGCGCTTCGGGTGACCGAATGGTGCCGGGTTTGCGCTCCGCCTTGATTTCCTTGACCGTTTCCTTGCCGTTGGCGTCCTTTTCGATGGAAACGATCCGCCGCAGCACGGTCCGCATGACCTTTTCGTCGGTCAGTTCGAGTTTGTAGGTCGCCTCGCCGTTCGGTTCGAGCGTTTTCGGGCTGAGAAAGATGGTCCGCAGTTCGGGCGGCGCGTCGGGCTGGCGGGGAATGACCTCGATTTCGGCGCGGAGGTCGTCGAGTTTGATCGACGACGTGTTTTTGACCAGCCCGCTGATGGTCACGGTTCGCACGTCCTTCTTGTCGGTCGGCGTGTAGTACACGTCATATTCCTGAATCTGAACCAGTTTCGGCGGCAGGGGCGGCGGTGGGGCCTGTTCGAAGCCGAGGGCGCGCGGAATCACCGCGAGGCGGTCGGCGATGGCGGCGGGCAGTTTGTTTCTGACCTGCGCGTTGAAAACCGTGTAGAGCACGCCGAACAGCACCAGCACGATAAACATGCCGAGGAAGAGGCGTTTGCGTTCGTAGCCGATGTTTTCAAGGCCGCCGTCTTCGGCGAGGAAGGTCGGGACCCTGGCTTCCACCGGACCGTTTTTGCGGGGGC
>JAAFHI010000454.1:0-1612 GCA_013298335.1 Actinomycetota bacterium | reverse complement strand
ATGGCGTCGGTGAGCGGCGTGGTGACGCGGGGGAACTGCTCGACCGGAATGAGGACGTCCGAGACGTCGCCGGTTTCGACCCGGGCGGCGGGGGCCATTGCGATTGGCGCAACGGGCGCGGCGACCGCCACGCGCGGGGCCGATTGAGGAATTTCGCGGGTCGGCGCGGGCGGTTTGAGTTTGCGGTGCGAGGGCGGAAGTTGTTCGGTGAGGACCGGTTTCGGCGGGAGCGGTGAGGTCCGGTTGTCGAGGCGTTCGGTGGCGCTCGAAACTTCGACGGTTTCGGGCTCCGGGGCGGGCCGTTCCAGCGCGCCGGTCGGCTGCGCCGGTGCGACCAGATGGGTGATGCCCCGGTCCTCCAGCGCGCTCAGGCGGGCGCGGCGTTCGGCGATCTGTTGCGCGATCTGTTGCGCGATCAGCGATTCCTGCGAAACCGCGGTCACGTCCAAAGCCGGAAGTTCGTCGGTGATGACCTTTTCATGCTCCCCGGTAATTTCGGCGGTGGAGGGAAGCGGTCCGCTTTCGACCCTGGGGATGATTTCGACCGGAATGAGCGGTTCGGGTTCGGGGGCGGTCGCCGCGGGCATCTGGATCACCGGTTCAAGCGGGACCGCTGCCTCGGGGGCGGCTTTCGGTTTGCTGATCCCGAGCAGGCCCAGTCCGCCCGCCTCCTCTTCTTCATGAGGAATCTCGGCTCGGCTGGCGGCGCGTTTGAGAATGAAGATGGCGCCGATGAGCATGACCGCGATGACGGTCGAAATGGCCCACACCCAGGCCGCCGCGAAGACGACCGGAAAAGCCACCGGGGAGAAAATATGCCCAAGAATCATTGAATCAGTTCCCGCCTTCGAGTTGCTTCAGAATTGCTTCGAGGATTTCGTTTTCCTTGACCCCCCGCGAGGGGCATTCAACCCATTTGCCGCCGATTTCCGTTTGATACTCCCCCTCGATGCGGGCGTAAACGGTCAGCTTCGTTTTTTGCGGATCAATCGGAACCGCTTCCATTTGAAGGGAATAGCGCCCCCGAACCCAGGTCAGGTTGTCTCCGCCGGGGCGTTTGGCGACATATTCGAGATTTGACCCCGAGGTGAGCGCGCCCTTGGTGAAGATGACCGGTTTGGTGAAGAGCACGCCGGGCTTTTCCTGGCTGCGCGCCGGGTCGAGCGGGATTTCGCGGTCGCTCAGGACCAGTTTGACGGTGTCGAGCACCGAATCCCGCGACAGGTTGAACGTGTAGGGATTGGGCAGCATCGGTTTGTCTTTCGGGCGATTCCACTGAATCTGCCCGTGGGTGGGGAGGGTCGCCGGGATGAGCATCAGGGCGACGGCGAGGCAGAGCGTGAATCCGCGTACCAGAGCTTTCACGTGGGTTCTCCTTCGGAGGACGATGAGAATGTATTGCAGTCGGTGCGAATCCTACCATTAAACGTTGCTCCCGACGCTTCGTTTCCGCGATTCGCCGGGTTTTTCCTGATGACGCGCCGGGAATTCCGAAAGTTGAAAAAAAACGGGGAGCGCCGAAACGCTCCTCATGAAAAAGTTCTTTCTTTCGTTGGAGTTAGACGGTGAACCGGAGCGCAAGCTGGATGATGCAAGGGCAGATCGGAAGAGC
>JAAFHI010000833.1 GCA_013298335.1 Actinomycetota bacterium | reverse complement strand
GGCCGACTGAATCCCCCAGTCCCGCGCCGATGATGGCCGAGGTCGGCGAGAGCATTTCGCGCATTCCCGGACCGCCTTTCGGTCCTTCATTGCGGATGACGACCACGTCGCCGGGTTTGATGTTTCCGGCCAGAATTGCGTCGAGGCAAAGTTCCTCCGATTCGAAAATCCGCGCCGGTCCAGTGATTGAAGGCTCCTTGATGCCGCTGATCTTCGCGACCGCGCCTTCCGGGGCCAGGTTGCCGCGCAGAATGGCGAGGTGGCCCTGCCGGTAGACCGGATTTTCCCACTGCCGGATCACATCCTGTTCATTCGAAAGGGTTTCAGGGATTTCGGCCAGTGTTTCGGCCACCGTTTTTCCCGTGATCGTCAGGGCGTCGCCGTGAAGCAGGCCGTGAACCAGCAGCATTTTCATGACCTGCGGAATGCCACCGGCGCGATGAAGATCGGTCGCGACGTACTTCCCGGACGGCTTCAAATCGCACAGCACCGGCACGCGCTCACGAAAACCCGAAAAATCGTCGAGTTTGAGCGGGACATTGGCCGAGTGGGCAATCGCCAGCAGGTGCAGCACCGCGTTGGTTGAACCACCAACCGCCATCAGGACCGCGATGGCGTTCTCGAAGGCTTTGCGGGTCAGAATCTCGCTCGGTAAACGCTGGCGGTGAACCGCATCCACCAGTACGCGGGCCGATTCGGCGGTGCTTTCCGCCTTTTCGGCATCCTCGGCGGCCATCGTCGATGAGTACGGCAGGCTCATTCCCATCGCCTCGATGAGCGACGACATGGTGTTCGCGGTGTACATCCCGCCGCACGACCCCGCGCCCGGACAGGCGTGGCGTTCGACGGCGATGAGTTCGGCCTCGTCGATTTTTCCCGCGCAAAACTTCCCCACCGCCTCGAAGGCGCTCACCACCGTCAGGTCTTCGCCGTTGTAATGGCCGGGTTTGATCGTGCCGCCGTAGACAAAAATCGCCGGAATGTTCATTCGGGCGATGGCGATCATTGCGCCGGGCATGTTTTTGTCGCAGCCGCCGATGGCGATGACGGCGTCCATGCTCTGGGCGTTGCAGGCGGTTTCAATCGAGTCGGCGATGACTTCGCGGGACACGAGCGAATAGCGCATCCCCAATGTTCCCATTGAGATACCGTCGCTGACCGTGATTGTACCGAAGGTCTGCGGCATCGCGCCCGCCGCAAACAGGGCCCGTTCGGCCCGTTCGGCGAGTTGCCCGATGCCCATGTTGCAGGGGGTGATGGTGCTGTGTCCGTTGGCGACGCCGATGATCGGTTTCTGGAAATCGGCGTCCTGAAATCCGACGGCGCGCAGCATGGCGCGATTCGGCGTCCGCTGGACGCCCTCGGTGATGGCTTTGCTTCGCATGAAAATTCTTCGTGCCTTCGTGTCTTTGTGTCTTCGTGTTCAGGAAAAAAAACACAAAGGCACAAAGACACGAAGGCACAGAGGGAAATCAGTTTTTGGCCTTGTTGACCAGCCGGTTGCGCTCGATCCACGGCATCATCGCGCGCAGTTTTTTTCCGACGTGTTCAATCGGATGATCGGCCTGCTCAGCGGCGGTTTTGGTGAAATTCGGCTTTCCGGCGCGGTGTTCTTCCATCCATTCATCGGCAAACTTCCCGGTTTGAATTTCGGAGAGGATTTCCTTCATCGTCGCGCGGGTTTCGTCGGTCACGATGCGCGGGCCGCGCGTCATGTCGCCGTATTCCGCCGTGTTGCTGATCGAGTAGCGCATGTTGGCGATGCCGCCTTCATAGATGAGGTCCACGATGAGCTTCATCTCGTGAAGGCATTCGAAATAGGCCATTTCCGGCGCGTAGCCCGCTTCGGTCAGCGTCTCGAACCCCGCGCGGATGAGTTCCGTCACGCCGCCGCAGAGGACCGCCTGCTCGCCGAACAGATCGGTTTCGCATTCCTCGCGGAAATTCGTTTCGAGGATTCCGGCCTTCCCGCCGCCAATGGCTGTGGCATAAGCCAGCGCGATGTCTTTCGTGTTTCCCGCCGGGTCCTGATGGACGGCAATCAGCATCGGGACGCCGCCGCCGTTGGCGAATTCCTTGCGGACGAGGTGTCCGGGCGATTTCGGGGCGACCATGAACACGTTTGTCGCGGCGGGCGGCACAATCTTCTTGAAGTGGATGGAAAAGCCGTGGCCGAACGCGAGGTACTTGGTTTCGCCTTTCGCCGCCGCCTGTTCGAAGACCGGAGCGAGGTCGCGCTGGTAGGTTTCCGGCTGGAGTTCATCCGGCAGCAAAACCATCACGATGTCGGCCCGGCGGGCGGCTTCGGCGGTTTCATACACCCGGAATCCCGCGCCTTCGGCTTTCGGCTGCGAGCCGCTGCCGGGGCGCAGTCCGATGATGACCGTGTGTCCGCTGTCGCGCAGGTTCTGCGCGTGGGCGTGGCCCTGACTTCCATAGCCGAGAACGGCGATGGTCTTTCCTTCCAGTACTTTGGGGTCGGCGTCCGTGTCGTAGTAAACGTTCATCGTCTTCTCCTGAAATCTCGTTTTGGCGACTACACGCCCCAGAGATAATGCTCTCCGGTATCGTGGGTTTCGGGTTCGGCCCCGAAAATCTCGATGGTGGCGGAGGATTCGAGAACCTCCGCGCTGTACTCGACCCCGGCGGGCAGATGTAC
>JAAFHI010000221.1 GCA_013298335.1 Actinomycetota bacterium | reverse complement strand
CTGCCCTACATCGCGCCAGTGATGATGAACCTCGCGGTCGTCGTCGCGCTGATCGTGTTCGGCGCGCAGCCGCCCGCGAATCTGGTCGTGACCATCACCTGGGCGGCGACCATCGGCAGCGTCCTGGTGTTTGCCGTCCAGGTGCCGGCGGTGTTGCGGCTGGTGAAGGGGTTGCGGCTGTCGGTGAGCATCGAATTCGCCGAAACCCGCGAAGTGATCCGGAATTTTCTGCCCGCGTTCGTCAGCCGGGGCGTGGCGCAGATCAGCGGCTATGTGGACGGGATGATTTCGAGCCTGATTTCCGAGCGGGCGGTCGGAATCCTGGCCTTTGCGCAGGACCTTTACATGCTGCCGGTGAGCCTGTTCGGCATCGCGATTTCGGCGTCGGAACTGCCCGCGCTGTCGAGCGCGCTCGGCACCGAGGCGGAAATCGCCGAACAGATCCGGAAACGGCTCGCGAACGCCCAGCGGCGGGTGTCGTTCTTCGTGATACCGTCGGCGATGGCGTTTCTCGCGCTCGGCGACCAGATCATCAACATTCTCTATCGCGGCGGAAAATTCGGCGCGGGCGCGACCACGGCGGTCTGGGCGACGCTGGCCGGTTCCACGGTCGGACTGGTCGCGGCCACCAACGGGCGGCTGTTCTCTTCGACGTTCTATGCGCTGCGCGACACCCGGACACCGCTCAAGTTCGCGATTATCCGGGTGGTTTCCGCCGGAACGCTCGGTGTCTGCGCCGCGCTCTATGGCCCGGCCCTGTTCAGCCTCGACCGCCAGTGGGGCATCGTCGGGCTCGCCGCCGCGTCGGGCGTGGGCGGCTGGATCGAGTTCTTCCTGCTCCGGCGCGCGCTCACCGAACGCATCGGTCCGGTCAGCGTGCCGCTGTCGTTCACGGTCACGCTGTGGGCGATGGCGCTGGCCGCCGCGGCGACCGCGTGGGTGGTGAAACTCATTCTCGGCCAGAAATATCCGCTGCCGGTGGCGATCATTACGCTTGGGACGTACGGCGTGGTCTATCTCGGCTCGGCCTTCGCCCAGCGCATTCCCGAAGTCGAGGCGATTCGGCGACGACTGAAGAGAAACTGAAAAGGTGTCGGGTGTCGGGTATCGGGTTTCAGGTTCTTCCGGAGGATTGAAACTATCCTTAGAGCAGTTTTCATTTGAATACGACCAATCCACATTCCCGGCGTGCGGATAGCGCATTGGGTATAGCCCGTAGCCGGAGCGCTTTGGCGAGGCTACGGGTTTTCTGTTTCGTCATAAATAATTGAATCCAATCGGTTTCCCCACGTCCTCGCCAAAGCGCTCCGGACGTGGGCTAGATTCAATCAGCAACCCATTCGCCATTTTGGATATTGGGCTACCGGTCACATTCAACTGAAAACCGCTCTATTTTCTGCCGGCGCATTCGCGCCTGTTCCCGGTCCATTTGACCCGCTCTTTATTACCGGTTCAAAATTTCAAAAAACTATCAGCGGGGGACTCTGAACAGTTACGCAGGCCCTACGGCTGCCCGGACCAGTTTCCGGCAATCGGAATGTCGGTCGGTACGCCGTAGAAAAACTGAAGGTCGGCGAAACCGCTCGTGTTCGTGTTCCTCAGAAACCATTCGGCGTTGCGGACGATCCCGATGGTGTCCGCGCCGTCGCCGTTCCAGTCGGCCACGACCGGAACATCGCTCGCCTGCCCATAAAAGAACTGAATATCCGCGAAGCCGCCCGTGTTGGTGTTCCGCAGATAGACGAAGCCGTTCGTCGGACGAAACGCGCCGATGGTGTCCACGCCGTCGCCGTTCCAGTCGCCCGCGATGAGCGTGTCGCCGGTCGTGCCGTAGGGAAACTGAAGGTCGGCGTTTCCGGCGGTGTTGGAATTGCGCAGAAAGACCTGATTGCCGCGCACGATGCCGATGGTGTCCACGCCGTCGCCGTCCCAGTCGCCCGCAATCGGAAGATCGCCCGGCGCGCCGAACGGAAACTGGAGGTCGGCGAATCCTGACGAGTTCGAATTGCGCAGGAAAAAGGTTCCGTTGCGATAAATCCCGATGGTGTCGGTTCCGTTGCCGTCCCAGTCGCCGACGACCGGACGGTCGCCCGCCTGCCCGTAGAAAAACTCACTGTCGGCAAACCCGGCGGTGTTCGAATTCCTGAGATAGACAAAACCGTTCGACGGACGGAACGCCCCGACCGAGGCGAGTCCGCGTGCGGCCTGATTGATCGTGAAGGTCTGCCCCGCGATGGCGATGGTGCCGCTTCGGGCCGCGCCCGGATTGAGCGCGACGGCATACTGGATGCTCCCGCTGCCCGCGCCGGTGGGCGTCACCGGGAAGGTGATCCAGGTCGCGTTGCTGAGGGCTTCCCACGCGCAGCCGCCGGGGGCTGTAAGTGAAAATGATCCGTTCCCGCCACCACCGGGTGCGCTGGCCGTTGTCGCGCCAAGTTGAACGCCGCACCCGGCCCCCGGCGCGACGGTGATCGTGCCGGAAATGTCGCCGCCATTGGCGCTCGTCGAACCGATCTGAATCGGACCGTCGCCGATTTGAATGACGAACGTGTTCAAAATGCCGTCATTGCGGAGTTGGACGAGCGAAGCCCCGAACGACACGCCCACCGGCGGGGCCAGCGTGGGGATGCTCAAGGTACAAAAGCGTCCGTTGGCAAAACTCATGGCCGGATCGGTGTTCGGCAAACTCACCCGGACCGCATGGGGGTTGGTCGGATGGGGCACGACGGTCAGATTCCCGACGAGCGACGCGGGAATCGCCGGTCCCGGCTGGACGCCGAAGGGTCCGGCCATATTGACCACGGCGGCGTTCAGCGCGATGTCGAACTGAAGGGCATTTCCGCCCTGCCCCGGACAGACCTGGCTGAAGTCGATGGGAATCACCGCCGTCTGTCCGGGATCGACCGCGGTCGAGCCGACCGTGACGGTCACGCTGCTGAACGGACGCGGGCAATTCTGGCCGACCGTGTTGAGCGAGATGAGGTTGGCGGTGCTTTTCGCGCTTCCGGCGGGCGTCAGAACCGTTACCGGACCGGTAATCGCCCCCGACGACACGGTAAAACTCGCGGAATCCGAACCGGTCACCTGGGGATTCACGACCTGGCCTTCGCTCAGGCGGAACTGCGTCGAACCGTCCACGAAATTCGACCCGGAAACAGTGACGGTCTGCCCGACGGAAGCGGAAGCGCGGTCCAGTCCGGTGATGGTGGGTGGAGCGCCCGAATCGTCGACCGCGAATGACTGCGCGGAAGCCGCCGAACCGCGCCGGGTAAAGATCTGAAGCGGACCGCCGAAGGCACCGTCAGGCACCGTTACGGTCAATTGCGTCGGCGACACCACCGTCGCGGGCGCGGCGACGTCCCCAAAGAAAATGGTGGTTTCGCCCGTGACGAAGTTGTTCCCGGTCACGGTCAGGGTATCGCCGATGTCCGCCGAGAGAGGTGAAAAGGTCGAAATCGTGGGGCTCACCGGCTGCCCGGCGGGAACGATGTTGAGGGTGAAGATCGGCGAACCGCCGGTATTGCCGCAATCGTCCGAAACGTTCTGGGTAATGACGAAGGTCCCGACCGGCCCGAGTCGCCGGAGCCGGATCTGCCCGCCGTTGTCCACTTCCGCCGTCCCGGTAAAGACGACCCCGCCGCCGTTCGTACTCGGCGACGTCACGGTCAACACCCCATCGTCAAACGGGGCCACCAGCGGATTGATGGTGAGATTGGTTCCGACGGTCGCGGTCACGATGGCCGGATAGCGGCCTGATTCGGGCGCAAGACACCCGTCCTGTGAAATGCGGTAGCGCAGCCCGGCAATCGTAATCGCGGCTTCCCGCTCGACATTGGTGTCGTTGCGGGTGAGCGTGTAGTTGATGACGGTCGTGCCGCTTCCCGAAGTCGGGAATCCCTGAATCCAGCTCGGGATGCCCGTGGCCGTCCAGGCACAGGAGGCGTCCGAAGCCGTCAGCGTGACGGTGCCGGCGATGGTCGTTCCCGGAAAGGAATCCCCATTCCGTGAAAGGGAAAAGCTACAGCCCGATTGCGCCTCGGCTTCACGCACCGGCGAGACCGACAGATACCCGAAGCAGATCACGAAACCGAGGATGAAAAGAAATTTTGCCCGCATGTCCACTCCCCTGCAAAGCGCCGGTCGGTCGGGTGTCGAAGGAGGCGGGACAACATGAAAAAGGGATCGAAATGTCCACGAACGCCTGAACGATAACCGGGGGATGAACCGGTGCAATCCGAAAAAACCGCGATGGATAACACATTCCGAAAAACGGCTGAATCAACGGCGATTGCGTTCCGAAAAAGGTCGGGAACGCCACAACTTTTATAGGTTCAGTGACGGTACAAACCTTTCGCGCCATTGGTCAAGCAGTAATTTTCTTCACCTGCTTTCAAACATAAAAAGTCAGCACCGGTTCAGAATTCTCCGCCTATGGCCATTGAAAAACCGTTTCGGCAGAACCGGCGGGTTTGATTCCGAAAAGGCGCGGATGCGCCGCCAGAGAATAGCCGCGCCCGTCAGGGCGTGGTTTGCTCGGTACCTGCCCCCTGAGCGCCGACGGCGCGGCACGGAAACGAATGTGCCGCCGCTGGCGCGGCTCACGAATGCTTCATGCCAACCTCCCCCACCCTCACGGGTGGGGCTATTCTCTGGCGGCGCATCCGCGCCTTTGAATGACCGGTCCAAATTTTCAAAAACCATAAGCGGAAGACTCTGAACAGTGCCAAAAAATCAGAAGTCGAAGCGAACCCCGAATTGAACGGTCCGGGGCGATATCCGCGTATCGACCGAAGTTCCGAATCCGGGGAATCCGAGTTGCCGAACCGGCAGTCCGTAATTGGCCCGATTGAAGGCGTTAAACAGTTCCGCCCGCAGGGTGAGCTGCCGACGGTCATCAAAAGCGAAGGTCTTCGTGACGGCGAAATCCACGCTCGCCAGCCCCGGCCCGCGAAAGACGTTGCGGCCCACCCGTCCGTTCGAACCGACCGCCGCCAGCAATGATTCGAACTGCCCGGTCGTGCTCAAACGCACCGCGCCCTGATTCACGACCCGCACCCCGGCGGTCGAGTCGGGCCGGTCGGTCAGGTTGCCGTCGAGGTTCACATCGTAGGGCGCGGTCACGGTAAAGGGCTGCCCGCTCTGGAACGTGGCAATGCCCGCGACCCGCCACCCGCCGAGCCAGCGCCCCGAAAAAGGCAGTTCCCAGACGGCGTGGGAAACGAACCGGTGGCGGACATCGAAATTCGCGCTTCCCCGTTCCGCCCGCCGGTCGAAACTGTTCTGAGGAAGCGCATCCGCGCCGCCGAGGCGGAACAGATCGCTCACGTCATCAATCGCGTGCGACCAGGTATAGGCGCTCGCCAGCATCCACCCGTTCGCAAACCGTTTCAAGCCGGTCAGTTGCAGGCTGTGGAAGGTCGAATTCGCATCGGATTCGATGGAAGTAAAGGAACCGAGCAGCGGGAAGGGCCGGTTCACCGGCGTAATCGAACCCGAAAACAGCGGGTCGAAGAACACGTTGAAGG
Source organism: Actinomycetota bacterium (assembly GCA_013298335.1). GTDB lineage: Bacteria > Acidobacteriota > Blastocatellia > Chloracidobacteriales > Chloracidobacteriaceae > JAAFHI01. The sequence continues at coordinate 711 of JAAFHI010000221.1, read as the reverse complement.
GCGTTCCGGCAAAACCGCTGATGACCGGGATGGCGTTCGGGCCGAGGTTCGGGGTCGCCAGCCGCAGGAGTTTCGTCCCGCGGGTGCCGACATAGGCCCCGGTGACGAGTACGTTCCGCCCGAACGCCCGCTCGACCGTCAGATTGAACTGCTGCGAATAGGGCGTGCGGAGACGCGCGTTCGGAAGGGTGAACGCCGGACCGGCCACGCCGCCCGCCGAGGGCAGCCCGGTCACCGGATCGGTCAGGTAGGCAACCGGATTGGGAAATCGGCCCCGGTCGTATCCGTTCAGCGTTCCCGGCGCGGCAAAGCTGGCCGGGTTGGCGAACCCGAGCACGACCGCGTTGAGAAAATCGTCGAACTGCTCGAACGCCGGAAGATTGACGGACAGAAACGACGGGAAAACGTTGCGCGACTGGCTGATGACCGCGCCGGGAATGATGTCGAAGTTCACCCCGTAGCCGCCGCGTACCACCCAGCGCCCGCTTCGCCCCGGCTGCCAGGCAAACCCGACCTGCGGCGCGACATTGTTTCCGTCGCCCGAATAGATGTCGGTGCGACCGGCGAGAAACCCGGCCAGCCCGGACCGCCCTCCCGGACGCGCCCGTTCCGCCGCGATGAAGGCCGCGACGTCCGGCGAATTGAAGGTCCGTTCGATCCGCCGGTCGGAATCCACCGGCACGGTGTTGCGTTCGTAGCGCAGCCCGAATG
>JAAFHI010000877.1 GCA_013298335.1 Actinomycetota bacterium | reverse complement strand
AGGGGATTCTCATGGTCCTGATGGCGGCCTGCTTGGCCTTACTCGCCCCCGAGCCGAGCCTGTTCGTGTTCCGCGGCGGAACCGTGTTCGACGGCACCGGCGTGCCGGGCGTCGTCGCCGATGTTCTGGTGCGCGGGGACCGCATCGCGGCGGTCGGCCCGAATCTCGCCGTCCCGGCCGGGGCCAAGGTCGTCGATTGCACCGGGTTGTACGTCGCCCCCGGCTTCATCGACCTGCACACGCACTGTGATACCGGCTCCCCGAGCATCACGGACGCGAAGGGGCGGCCGAACGGGAACTACGTCCTGCAAGGGGTGACGACCATCGTCACCGGCAACTGCGGGGCCGGGCCGGTGGACGCCGCTGGCTTCTTCCGCAAGCTGGAAAATGGCGGCGTCGGGACCAATGTCATCCATCAGGTGCCGCACAACTCCGTGCGGTCGGCGGTCCTCAAGAACGAGAACCGGGCACCGACCCCGATCGAGCAGGAGGCGATGGAAGGCCTCGTCGATTTGGCGATGAAGGACGGTTGCGTCGGGCTAGCCACGGGGCTGATTTACACGCCGGGGACGTATAGCAAGACGCCGGAAATCGTCGGGCTGGCGAAGGTCAGCGCGAAGTACGGCGGGCTGTACGCCAGCCACATCCGCAACGAGGGATCGGGGCTGCTCGACGCCATCGGGGAAGCCATCACTATCGGCAAGGAGTCCGGCTGCCGCGTCCACGTCTCGCACATCAAGGCAAGCGGCCGGGCGAACTGGGGCAAGTCCGCGGACGCCGTGGCCGTCATCAAGAAGGCCCGCGCGGCCGGGCTGATCGTCACTGCGGACCAGTACCCGTACACCGCCAGCAGCACCTCGCTCGCGGCCACAGTCGTTCCCACGCGCTTTCGGGACGGCACCGGGGCGGAATACCGCGCCCGGCTGGTGGACCCGGCGCTGCGCCCGCGGATCCGGGATGCGATCGTCGCGGATCTCGGGGCGGACGGGGCCGGCCGGGTCAAAATTGCCGGCTATTCCAAGAACAAATCCTGGCAGGGGAAAAGCCTCGCGGAAATCGCCGCACTGACCAAACAGGAGCCGGCCGACATCGTGCTGGAGATCGAGGAAAACGGCGGGGCGCAGGTCGTGAACTTCGGCATGAGCGAGGAAGACGTGCGGCTCTACATGCGGGAACCGTGGGTGGCGACGGCCAGCGACGGCAGCACGAAAGTCACGGGGGAGAGCGTGCCGCACCCGCGGTCGTATGGAACCTTCCCGCGCAAGGTCGGCCGGTACGCCATCGCGGACGGGATCATCCCCGTGGAGCAAGCCATTCGCTCCTGTAGCGGTTTGCCCGCGGACATCCTGAAGCTGCCGAACCGGGGCTACCTGCGGCCGGACCAGTTCGCCGACTTGCTCGTGTTCGACCCGCAGGGGTTCCGCGACCCGTCCACCTTCGAGAAGCCGCACCAACTGGCCACGGGGGTGCGCTGGCTTCTGGTCAACGGCCGCCCCGCGGTCGCGGACGGCGTTCACCGCCCCGAAACGCTCGCCGGCCGAGTGATCCGCTTCGGGCAACACTGATTCCAATGCGGAATGCGGATTGCGGATTGGAAGAACGGATCCCGAGCGGCGGGTGTCAGCCCGCCGAGTTGTCCCGGCAATCGCGAGTCGTCGGTTCACCGGATTGTCTGGCCGGTTTTTCAATCCGCAATCCGCATTCCGAAAACTCGGCGGGCTGACGCCCGCCGCTCAGTTTTTGGTCTTTCAATCCGCAATCCACATTGGTGGCCCGGTTGCACAGACCCGGGAAATCGGGTAGTCTCACTGCGAGAGGCGGAATCTGCGGAAATGGGGAGCGTTCATGAGCTTCGGCGATGAAACCGACGGGGGACTCCTCGACGGGGATTCCGCAGATGAGGGTGGCCGCGGAACCATCGCGCCGACCACCGCTCGCGGCCGCGATTGGCCCAGCGTTCGGCAGTACAACGTTTTCCTCCCCAATCGCATGGGGGCGCTCCTCGATCTGGTCCGCTGCTTCGAAACCACGGACGTGCGCATCGTCGCCCTCACGATCATCGAGACGGCCGATTGTGCCATCATCCGCATTGTTCCGCACGATCCGGAACGGGCGTTCGAGCTACTGCAACAAGCCAAGTTGCCGTTCACGGAAAGCGACTTGCTCGTCGTCAAGCTGCCGGACAACGATCAACCGCTGCTCACGATCACCAAGGCTCTCGTCCGCGGCGAAGTGAACATTCATTACGCCTACCCGCTGATGATCGGCATCGGGCCGCTCGGGAATACGGCGCTGGCGCTGCACGTCGACGACTTCGAAGCGGCGGTGCGCAGCCTGCACAGCCAGGGGTTCACGGTCTTCACCGAGAGCGACATTGGCGAGTAGTTCGGAGAATTCGTGTCCGGCGGAAACGGCTTTACCCGCTATCATCGGGTAGTTCGCCGACCCGGTTCGTCCGGCCCACTTTCGAACTCCCGTAGCCCTCGGGAGCCTGTTGACACGCGGGTTCGGTGATTGTCTGGCTCGAATTCGGTCCTTCGCAAAAAG
>JAAFHI010000498.1 GCA_013298335.1 Actinomycetota bacterium | reverse complement strand
CTGGAAAATGACCCGCAGCCACGCGCCGGTCCCCATCTGCGGGAAGTAGATGCCCCGGAAAAACAGCCGGGCGATGAAGATGGTGGCCCGGTTCGACAGCGGCTTGTGGCGGATTTTCTCGACGGCCTGGTGAATCGCCTCCGGGCTGTAGGTTTCGCTCCACGCCTGCCGCAATTCGCCCTGCGTCTCGGAAATCGACATTTTGAGCGGCTTGTGGGCCATCTGGAACGCCTGAAAGTCGAGCCAGTGCTTCGGACGGGTCAGGCGACCGGCGGTTTCGAGCCGTTTGTAGAGCGGCGTCGCCGGCAGCGGAATCAGCGTCCCGAACACCGGCATGCCCGGCGGCCACTGTTTGATCTGGTCGAGCGTCCGACCGGCGACGCCGGTGGTGTCGTTGTCGAGGCCGAAAATGAACGACGTAATCGCCAGAATGTTGCGCTGCGAGAGCCGTTCCAGCACGTCGCCGAATTCGTTGGGCTTGTTGAAGCCCTTGTTGACGTCGGCGAGGTTGGCCGGGTCAATGGATTCCATCCCGATGAAAATCCATTTTCCGCCCGCCGCCGCGATGAGGTCCACGAGTTCCTCGTCGCGCAGCAGGTTGGCGCTGATCTGGGCCGCCCAGTTCAACTGCGCGTCCGCCGCGATGATGTCGCGCAGCAGGGATTTCGTCCGCTTGATGTTGATGGCGAAATTGTCGTCGATGAAGAAGACGGCGATCTGGCCGCGTTCGCTCCGGGCGCGCTTTTTGAGGCGCAGCATTTCGTCCACGACGCTTTCATTCGAACGAAACCGGATGGAATCGCCGAAAAAGCCGGTGACCGTGCAGAACTCGCACCCGTACGGACAGCCGCGCCCCGATTCGACCGGAATCACCTGAAACGTGCCCCAGCCCGCGCCGGGTTTTTTCAGCAGGGATTTCAGAAAATTCGGAATCAGGTTGAACTGGTCGAGATCAATCGTCTCCCACGGAATCGCCGGATACGGCTGGAGGCTCGGTTTGCGCTCCTTGCCGTGGTCGTCGATCGGTTCATAGACCTCCTTGAGTTCGCCCCGCACCGCGTCGGCGACGATTTTCGGCCAGGTTTCGTCGGCTTCGCCCACTGCCACCGCGTCGGCGTGGCGCGGGCCACCACTCCGTCCGAGGGCTTCGTCGGGTTCCTCCGAAACGTGCGGGCCGCCCATCACGACCGGGACGCCGGTGGTCCGCACGGCGTCGGCCATGCGGTACGCCTTGGCGATCATCCGCGTCATCGAGCCGATGCCGACCAGCCCGATACCTTCGTCAACGACGTACCTGGCGAGCGCCGCCTCGTCCATTGGCTGGGCGTTGCCGTCGATCATCACGACTTCGTGCTCGGGCGGCGTCAGCGCTTTCAAAAGGAACATCCAGAGGTGAGGCATGAAGTTCGCCGTCACGCCGTTGTCGGGGTTATACAGAAGTATTTTCACATGGCCGTCGTTTCACGGGGGCTGCGTGGCGGGACGCGGGGCGTCCGGGGTCGGAAAGCGGATCCGAAGAAGGCGCGCGGGAAGCTGCGAAGGAGGGAGGGGAATGAACCCGGCAGTGTGGGGAGCATTCAACGGGGTCGAAAGATTTCGACAGAAGGAGTGACCGGACGCGAAACGCGGTCACGGAAGCGGACGCGCATTCGACTGAAAATTCGATGTAACGGGAGGTGCGAAAACCGCCGGAAAACCGCGATTGACGGTTTCCCGAAGGGGGTCACTCATTTCCCCGTCCGAGAGACTACGCCAATTTCCGGCTTCTTCCAATGAAATTGATTTTGGAAATACGGATATTAAAAAAGGATGATTCCTTGGCTTCCGCTCGCACCCAGCCCTGGACTCAAGGAAATGACTATTCAAAAGCAATCCAGGAGAATGGCGCTAAATAATTGAAAAACAATGGATTGAGCCTCGTTTACAAGGCTTTGAAGAATAGCCCCGTCCGTTCGGGCAGGGCGAACGGACGGGGCTGAACGGATACAAAAAGGAATCAGCGCGGGATGGGACGACAAACCGGCCCCTCGCCGCGCTGATTCCTTCATTACAACCGGACTGTTGCCGAGGTCAGTCGGCGGTTCCTTTCCGGAGCGACAGCATGCGCGGAAGGCGCTGCGTGCCGCCGTAACCCGGAATCAGGTTCAGACGGATTTCCGGCTGGCCGAAAACCGCCATCGGCTCGGCCACCGTGTAGTGGCACGCCAACTGAAACTCGTTTCCGCCGCCGAGCGCCACGCCGTTGACCGCCGCGATGACCGGCTTGTTCATCTGTTCGAGCTTGCTGAAGGCGAGATGGGCGTTGTTCGGCAGCGGCAGGGCCTCCTCGACGGTCTTGAAGTCGAGCAACTGCTTGACGTCCGCGCCGGCGACGAAGGATTTCGTTCCCTGACCGGTGAAAATCACCACTTTCACGTCGTCGCGCCGCGCGAGGTGGTCGATGACGGTGATGAGTTCGTCGAGCGACCGTTCGTTGAGGGCGTTGACCGGCGGATTGGTGATGGTGGCGACGGCGAGACGCTGCGCCGGGGCCGCGTCGGTCGCCTTGACCACGTCGAAGTACTGCACCCGTACGTAGCGATAGGTCTCGAACACGCGGGTTTCTTCGAGCAGCTTCGTCTTTTCGCGCCAGACTTTAATCTTGGCGGCGATTTCCGTCAGCGATTCGGGGTTTTTGAGCGCCGACGTGTCGCCGATGGATTCCTCGAAGAGCAGATTCTTCAAAAACCGCCGCATGTATTTGCCGCTGCGGGTTTCGGGGAACGCCTTGACCTCGATGTAATCCGACGGAACCGCCGTGAGGCCCTTTTCCTGCCGGACGAGGTCCGACAGCCGCCGTTCGTCATCCACCGTGAGCTTGCGCTCGTCGGGCGTGAGAATGAACGCCACCGGCGTCTGGCCTTTTTCGCGGTGCGGCGCGCCGATGACGATCACGTTGCCGACGACCGAATTCGGGTTGACCTGCTTGTCGCGCAGCAGCGCGCCTTCGATTTCTTCGGTCCCGATCCGGTGACCGCTGACGTTGATGACGTCGTCGGAGCGTCCGTGGAGGCTGAATCCGCCGTTTTCATACTTCCGGGCGAAATCTCCCTGCGTGTAGGCAAACGTGCCGTCCCACTTCGTCCAGTAGGTCGAAGCGTACCGTTCCGCGTCGCCCTTCCATTCCTTCGGCGCCGAAAAGACCTCGATTCCCTGATCCCCGTTCCCTGATTCCTGACCCCTTTTCCCCGACACCTGAAACCTTTCCAGGTCGCCCCAGATCGTCCGGGCGAGGTAGGGATAGGGCGCGGTCACGACGATTTCGCCCTTTTCTTCCTCTTCCGCCGGGCGGTGCTTGGTGACGAGGCCGTTTTCAGCCGTTTCCTCGGCTACCCAGACGTCGCCGATGACCCACGGCAGCGGGTAGGTGTGCGCGTCGGCGTGCAGCGGGAAGTCGCCGTTGCCGAAAAAGTGCGTCCAGACGATGCCGCCGTGCTCGGTTGCCCAGTAGGAATTGATGTAGGTCGGGCAGAGCAGGTCCATCGCGAACTGCTGCACCGCCGGCGAGGTCGGCTCGGCGCAGAAGGTCCCGACGTGGAGTGTCGAGCGGTCGTATTCCTCGACGTCGGCCTGATTCTGGCGGTCGGTCATGATCGCCTTCAAAAAGGTCGAACCGGCTTTGAAAATGTTGACCTTGTAGCGTTCGATGATCGAGGCGAAGCGACCCGCGTTCGGGAAAACCGGCGCGCCCTCGGCGATGACGCTCGTCGTGCGGGTCGTCAGCGAGGCCGAGATGAGGTAGCTCTGGCCGGTAATCCAGCCCGGATCGGCGATGACGTACATCACGTCGCCTGGCTGCGCGTTGAACGAAACCTTCATCGTGTGGGCGATGCCCGAAATGTAGCCGCCGTGGACGTGAACGACGCCCTTCGGCTTGCCGGTGCTGCCCGAGGTATAGATGAAAAAGAGCGGATATTCGGCGTCCACCGGCACGGGCCGTGAGTGGGCGTAGAGC
>JAAFHI010000928.1 GCA_013298335.1 Actinomycetota bacterium | reverse complement strand
GGCCGAGCCGTCCTGCGCGCCGACCTGTTCGGCGAGCGTCACTTTCTCCCGCAAGGCGTACATGTCCTCAATCGTCAGATCGGGATTCTTCTGAATCGCCTTCAGGAACTTCTCGAAGTTGCCGAAGCCCTGAAAACTCGCTTTTTCGACCTGAAACGCGCCCGAACCGTAGGCCGCGACCTTTTCATTGACGTAGCCGCTGAACCCCTCGATGACCGTGGCCACCGCCGTTACGCTGGCGACGCCGATGATGATCCCGAGAAGTGTCAGAAAGGAACGCAACTTGTGCGCGCGGATGGCCTCGTAAGCCAGACGGATGGTTTCAATCCATGACATGAGGGGCAATGTACCAATCCCGACCGGCGGAATGAAGTACGTCTTGCCGCTTTCAGGCGTGGGAAATTGTAAAAAAAGGTAAAGCGCGATGGAAAAGACGTTTCGCGCGAAAAAATACGCGACCGATTGGCCACGGGTATGGACCCCGACCGTAAGGGAGGGACGCCTTCCCTTCTTACGGTCGGGGTTCCATACCCGTGGCTGCGTTGGCGATGGAAAAAACCTTCCCATTCCGTGCCTTCCGCATTGAAGGCATCCCGGCGGGATGCCGAGAATGTAGCCGGTGGTCAGGCGCACGCCGGAGGCGTCGCCGCCACCACCGGAATCGGTCGGGAAAAAGATTTCGCGTCCTGAAGGGACGCGGAGAAAGAACGGTGACGGCGTGCAGTCGTTTTTTTCTGCGCGTCCCTCCGGGACGCGAATGATCTTTTGGGGAACGTGAACCGGTGGTGGCGGCGATGCCTCCGGCATTCGCCTGACCACCGGCTACACTCTGTGCATCCCTCCGGGATGCCGGTTGGCCGTCGAGAACCGACATTCAACCCCGAATTTCCGGGCCGGAATCTCTCCGCTGGGCGCGAAAACGATTGCGCGGACCGTTTGAAACTTCGCACAGGCCGTCCGAACACCCGCGCGAGGTGTTTGAACGGCTGCGCGAGCCCCTTGAACACCTGCGCGGGTCATCGAAACCACTTCTCGGCGTGTTTTACGACTGCGCGAGGCGTTTGAACACTTGCGCGACCTGTTTGAATGGCTGCGCGAGCCGCTTGAACACCTGCGCGGACTGTCGGAACCACTTCTCGGCGTGTTTTACGACTGCGCGAGGCGTTTGAACACTTGCGCGATCTGTTTGAACGACTGCGCGAGCCGCTTGAACACCTGCGCGGGCTGTCGAAACCACTTTTCGGCGTGTTTTACGCCTGCGCGAGGCGTTTGAACACTTGCGCGACCTGTTTGAACGGGTTCGCGAGCTGCTCGAACACCTGCGCGGGCTGCCTGAACACCTGCACGGGACACAATTTCAAAACCATGCCCCATCCCCTATCCCCCATGCCCCGCCTTCGGCCCCCCATGCCCCGGCGTTGACGCTTCCGCCCTCCGGCTTGTAGTTTTCGGCGATATGGAAACTCACGTTTACGGATTGATCGCGGGCAACGGACGTTTTCCGTTCCATGTGCTCGACGGCGCTCGTCTGCGGGGCGAACGGATCGTCGTCGCGGCCATTCGCGAGGAAACCGATCCGTCCATCGAACAGCATGGCGTCCCCGTCGAGTGGTGCGGCCTCGGTCAACTCGGCAAGATGATCAAATTTTTCAAGCGCGAGGGCGTCACGCGCGCGCTGATGGCCGGACAGGTCAAGCACAAGCAGATTTTCAGCGGCGCGCTGCCCGATTTCCGGATGGTGATGATGCTGGCGAAGCTCGTCCGGAAAAATACCGACTCATTGCTCGGCGCGGTCGTGAACGAAATCGAATCGGACGGCATTACTTTCATTGATTCGACACACTTCGTCCCGCATCTGCTGGCCGACGCCGGGGTGATGACGAAACGCACGCCGACGACGAAGGAACAGGCCGACATCGCCTACGGACTGGAGGTCGCGCGCACCGTCGCCGGACTCGATCTCGGCCAGACCATCGTGATTCGCGGCTGCGCCGTCGTCGCCGTCGAGGCGATGGAAGGAACGGACGCGGCCATCCTCCGCGCGGGCGAACTCGCCAACGGACGCGAACTGACGGTGGTAAAAGTCGCGAAACCCAATCAGGATATGCGCTTCGACGTGCCGGTGGTGGGTGTCCCGACACTGGAAACGATGCTGCGCGCGGGCGCGACGGCACTCTCCGTCACAACCGGCAAAACGCTGATGTTCGACAAGGAAGAGATGCTCGCGCTGGCGAACCGGCGCAAGATTGCGATCGTTGGGAACTGAAAGTAGTGGCCAGTAGTCAGTAGCCAGTAGTCAGTCTAAAACCTTGATTTCAAAGACTCCCGAGACTCCCGAGACGCTCAAGACTCCCCAGACTCCCCAGACTTTTGACTCCCGAC
>JAAFHI010000496.1 GCA_013298335.1 Actinomycetota bacterium | reverse complement strand
CAGGCCGACGAGGAGCGCGAGGAGTTCATCGAACAGTTCTGGCTGCGGCGCGACCCGGACCCGGACACCCCGGAAAACGAGTACCGCGAGGAATACTACCGGCGCATCGCCTACGCGAACGAGAAGTACACCTCCGGCAAGCCCGGATGGAAGACCGACCGCGGTCGCATCTACATCACCTGGGGACCGCCGGACAGCATCGAAGCCCACCCGGCGGGCGGTCCCTATGAGCGCCCCACTTACGAAGGCGGCGGCAGCACCTCGACCTATCCCTTTGAAATCTGGTTTTACCGGTTTCTCGACGGTGTCGGGTCGGGCATCGAAATCGAATTCGTCGATCCCTCGGGCAGCGGCGAATACCGCATCGCCCAGAGCCCCGATGAAAAGGACGCGCTCCTGTTTGTGCCCGGCGCGGGCGCGACGCTGTCCGAACAGCTCGGCCTTTCGAGCAAGGTTGACCGGCCCTTCTTTTCCCCCGGCAACCGCAACAACAACCGGTTCTACAACGAACGCGCCCAGGATTCCCAGTTCGAGCGGATCATCCGGAACTCGAATCTCCAGCGGCCTCCGTCGGTCAATTTCCGCGGTCTCGCCGAAAAGGTCGATCAGCAGATCGAATTCGACGTACTGCCGTTCGACGTCCGGACCGACTTCATGCGCGCCGGGGATTCGGCCATCGTGACGACCTTCACGATGATGTTCAACAACGCCGACCTCAGCTTCAAGGATGAAGGCGGGATTCAGAAGTCGCAACTCAACATCTATGCCCGCATCACGGCGCTGACCGGCAAACGGGCCGGCATGTTCGAGGAAGCGCCCGTCATCCAGTATCAGGGCTCCCAGTTCGAAGTCGGACGCAAGCAGAATTCGGTCTACCAGAAGCAGGTCATCCTGCCGGCGGGGAACTACAAGATCGACTTCGTCGTGCGCGACACGATCAGCGGCCATACCGGCATCGTGAAGCAGGGTTTCGAGGTCCCGCGATTCGTCTCGGATTCGATTTCGACCAGTTCGCTGATCGTTTCCGACATCGTCGAACCGCTCACGAAGGTGGTCGGTGGTTCGTTCATCATCGGTTCGAACAAGGTCCGTCCGAGCGTGACCCAACGGTTCACCCAGAACCAGTACCTCGGAATTTACATGCAGGTCTACAACGTTCAGATCGATCAGGCATCCCTTCGCCCGGCCATCGACGTCGAATACGTCATTACCAAGGGCGGGAAGGAAGTTTCCCGAATCAGGGAAGACGGGAAGAACGGGGTTTCCGATCTGAGCGGCTACGGACAGCAGATCGTGCTTGGCCGTCAGTTTCCGCTGAAAGACATGGAGCCCGGCGCTTACGAAATCACGATCAACATCACCGACAAGGTTGCCCGCAAAACCCTGTCGCCCAAGACCTTCTTCACCGTTGAACCGGCCAGAACGGTGACGACCCAATAACCCGGGGGAGGCGTCCCCCGATTTTTGAAAAGACGCGGTCCGCCGCGTCTTTTTTATTTCCAGCCCATGAAAAAAATCCTGCTTTCGGCTTGTATTCTCATTCTCGCCAGTTCTTTACAGGCATTCGGACAACAAAATCGGAAACCGAAACCGGCCTCCGGCGGCGGAATCGTCGGCGCCAATCTGAAGTACGCGGGCCAACCGAAAGCCGTCACGGTGGCCGGATTTACGGAAGCCTACGGCGTGGCACTCGATGGGGGCGTCCGGGTCATCAAGGCCAAGGTCGCCGCGAATGAAAACGGCGGCGTCTGGACCTTCGTGATCGAAAAGGGCGGGAAGGTCCTCGGCAAGTGGTCCGGCTTCGCTACCTCCGCCGTTTTGGCGGTCGATGCTTTTGAAGTGCTGTCGGGCGACCTCGACGGAAACGGCACGCCGGAACTGATCGTCACCGAACTTGAAACGGTGAGCAACGGTCTGGGTGTCCGGGTGACCGGGGTGAATGTTTTCCGCGACGGCATCGGAGAAACCTTTCAGGCCCCGGTGTATTTCTCGGTGTACGAATACGGACGGAACGGAACGTTCGTCCGCGACGGGGATGAAACGCTCATCCTCGCACCCGAATTCGGCGAACTGAACATCGGCGACAAACGCGGTCCGGGAACGTATCTGGTGGGGCGGTTCTTCCGCTTTCGGGACGGCCACCTCGTCCCCGCGTTCGACAAGCCGATTCTGGCCCGCCGTCTCCTGAGAACGTTCGAGGATGAACGGGGCCGGACCCAGGAAAGCCCCGATGCGCCGCGCATCTGGCTGACCGGCGGGAAGGCGACGGCGTTCAAGACGGAACCCGACAAAATGGGCAAACCCGAATCGGAACGCGCCGGTGTGATTCAAAGTCTGGAAACCGTTCCGTACAAAGCGGAAACCGGCGAAATGGAGACCGAGTCAAAGCTGACGATCCGTTTCGACGACGGGAAGGAAGAGTCTTTCCGGCTTGAGTCGGTTTTTCAGGAAAACCAGCTTTACACGATCGGTTTTGACAACGGAGCGTTTCTCGTCCCGGACGGCATCCGCCTCAGCGCGCTGCTCGGGGCAAACGTCAAGCGTCGGGTGCGGCTCGCGCAATACGGCGGAGAGGCCCCGCAGACGGTTTTGTGGATTCAGTCGGAGAAATGAAAAAAACAAAGGCCCGATCGGAAACGGTCGGGCCTTTTCACCGTCGTTGGATGTGACCATCGACCCGGAATCCGAGATGGTGAATGGGTTGCCGGTGGAATCTAGCCCACGTCCGGAGCGCTTTGGCGAGGACGTGGGGAAAATATGTTTCCAATACCAAATGGGGGCGGGCCACATACGTTCCCCACAGCCTCGCCAAAGCGCTCCGGCTGTGGGCTATGTTCCAAGGTCGAATTCAAACGAACGCGGCTTTTCAAACGGGTCCGATTCCCGAAACTTTGAAGAACCGTTCATCGTACGCGCGCGCGATCCTTAATATATAGGGGCGGCACCGTTCCGTGTCAGTACAGCGGCACTTTCGGATCAACTTCATACGACCAGGCGTCGATGCCGCCCATCAGGTTCGACAGTTTCGTGAAGCCCATCGTTTTCAGGTAGCCGCAGGCGTGCATGCTGCGGATGCCGTGGTGGCAATAGACGACGTACTCGCGGTCCTTGTCGAGCCGGTTGGCATATTTCTGAAAGTCGCTCATCGGGGCCAGAACCGCGCCCTCGATCCGGTTGAACTCGTATTCCCAGACCTCCCGTACGTCGAGCAGGATGAAATCGTCGCCCGCGTCGAGCCGTTCCTTGAGTTCCGGCGGTGACAGTTGCTGAATGGCTTCCATAAAAGATTCCCTTCGGAAACTCGCCCAAAACCAATCAACTCAATGGTTTCGGACAAATTCTCAATTCTCAATTCTCAATTTTCTCTCACTCGAACGTGGCCGCGATTTCTTTCGGGGATGCCGTCGCCGTGCCGAGTTTGCCGACCACGACGCCCGCCGCGTGATTGGCCGCCACTGCCGAGTCGAGCATCCCCGCGCCCGCCGCGAGGGCGAGCGTGAGCGTGGCCAGGACCGTGTCTCCCGCGCCGGTCACGTCATAGACCTCGCGCGCCGCCGCCGGGAGGTGGGTCAGGTTGCCGTCCGGGTCGCAGAGGGTCATCCCGGCTTCGCCCCGCGTGACCAGAACATTCGTGTTTCCAATCAGTTGGTGGATTTTTCCGCAGATGACGGCAAGCGATTCCGAGGATTCGACCGGCGTTCCGGTGGCGGCTTCGGCCTCGTGGTGGTTCGGCGTGATGACCGTCACCGGCTTGTAGAACGGAAAATTCCGGATTTTCGGGTCGAGGGTGATAGGAAGCCCCCGGCGGTGCGCCATTTCCAGAATCTTTTCGAGAATTCGCGGCGTCAGCGCGCCCTTGTCGTAGTCGGAAACGGCGACGCCTTCCACATCGGGCAGCAGTTCCGCGAACCGGGCGATGATGGCGTCCTCGATGGGGGCGGAAACCGGACGGCGGCGTTCGCGATCCACCCGGACGACCTGATGGGAATGGGCCATCACC
>JAAFHI010000079.1 GCA_013298335.1 Actinomycetota bacterium | reverse complement strand
ACACCAAATTGCACATACTCAAAGCCGTCGCGCAGCGTGAAGGCCAGTTCCTGCGCCGCCGTCGCCCCCGCCTCGCGGATGTGATAGCCCGAAATCGAGATCGGGTTGAACTTCGGCAGATGCTCGACGCAGTACCCGAAGGTATCCGTCACCAGCCGCATCGCCGGACGCGGCGGGTAAATCCATTCCTTCTGCGCGATGTACTCTTTAAGGATGTCGTTCTGGAGCGTTCCCGATACCTTTTTCAGATCCGCGCCCTGCTTTTCCGCCGTCACGAGAAACATCGCGAAGATGACCGACGCCGGGGCGTTGATCGTCATGGAGGTCGTGACCTTGTCGAGCGGAATGCCCGCGAAGAGCGTTTCCATGTCTTCGAGGCTCGAAATCGCCACGCCGCACTTCCCGACTTCGCCGAGCGAATAGGGGCTGTCCGCGTCGTAGCCCATCAGCGTCGGCAGGTCGAACGCCACCGACAATCCGGTCTGGCCCTGCGACAGCAGATACTTGAAGCGCTGGTTGGTGTCTTCCGGCGAGCCGAAACCCGCAAACTGCCGCATCGTCCACGTCTTGCCGCGGTACCCGGTCGCGTGGATGCCCCGCGTGTAGGGAAATTCGCCCGGGAAACTCAGATCGCGTTCGTAATCGAGGTCGGCGATGTCGTTCGGCGTGTAGAGCCGTTCAATCGGACGCAGCGAGACGGTGGTGAATTCCTCACGCGCCTCGGGCATTTTGTCGAGCGTACGCTTGAGCGTTCCGTCTTCCCATGCCTTTTCGGCGTCCTGGAGCGGATGCGCGGCTTTCGAGGATGCAGCGGCCATAAAAGTTCTTACTTCCGGAGGATGGATTTCGGCGGGGTCTTCCGAGTTCCCGTAACGTAGCGGAAACAGAAGCGAAATGAATGGAAAAATAAGCGAACCGAATATAGTGGACGGTTTTCGCGAGTGTCAAACCAGCCGATAGCAGTTAGCGGTTAGCAGTTAGCGGTTAGCAGCAACCGATGAGAATTGATCTATCTCCACACCCTCGACCGATTTCCGGACTAACTACTAACTGCTATCCACTAACAACTATTCCGGGATCGGTCGTCCCATGCTCTGGTAGATGGATTCGATTTCGTTCTTCTTGTCCATCGCTTCCTTGTTCTGGGCATCGAGTTCGAGCACCTGGATGTACATCTTGCGGGCGGCGGCATAGAACGGACGCGGCGCGGTCTGGCCCTTGTCGCGCAGCGCGTTGCCGTATTCCAGCCGGGCGGCGACGAGCGCCGTCTTGGCCTTGGCGTCGGTCTTGTTCGCGTCGTAGGCGGTCTGCGCCTTTTTGACTTTTTCGACCATCGTCTTCATTTCCGGCGTCAGCAGGCTCAACACCGTCTCGCTGGTCAGCGGATCGCCGATTTTGGCGCCCGCCGGGGCCGGAGAACCCGCCGGGCTCTGCGGCGCGGTCGGCATCCCGCCCGTCGGAGACGAACCCGTCGGCGACTGCGGCGCGTTCGGGGTCACCGGCTTCGGCGCATCGCCGCAGGCGGCCACCGCCAGCGCGGCGGAAAGGACCAGCCCCGCCGAGGCGACGGAGCGTTTCGAGAACGAAAAAGTTTTCGAGGACGACATAAACCTATGATTCCTTCGGTACGTATGGTGAAAAACGATGCTTGCAAAAGCGTCGGGAAAGCAGCCCCGACGCTAGCACAGTTGCCGACAGGCGGCTACAGTAACCGCGGGTGTCAAGACTAAAGGTGTCGGGTGTCGGGTATCGGGTTTCAGGTCAAGACAAAGGCGTCGGGTATCGTGTTTTAGGTGAAAAACCGATTGACCTGAATTGAATGGTGGAAAACGCTTTACCCGATACCCAATACCTCTTCAAAACCTGAAACCCGACACCGGACACCCGAAACCTTTTCAAACTCGACATCTTTTCAAATTCAAAACCTGAAACCCGACACCCGATACCCGACACCTTTTCCCATGTTCATTTCCCGCCTTCTCTCCTGGTTCATCATTCTCGGATTCGCCGTCATCGGGGCGCTGCTGTTGCGCGCGGCGTGGAAACGGACGCCCGGCAGCCACGCCGCCACCGCCGACGGCAGTACGCGGTTTCTCGGCGTCGCCCGGCTCGGATTCATCGCGCTCTGCCTCGGCGTGCTCGGACTGCATTCCTACTGGGCGATGTTTGCCGCCGGGCCGATTTCCGAAGATCCGCGCTATGCGAAAATCAAGGATGTGCGCGACCAGCGCGAACGCCGCCGCAACGAAGCGACCCTGCGCGGCTGGGTCTATGACCGGAGCCGGACGGCGGACAAGGCGCTCTGCCGCTACACCGTGGTCGGCGGACGCATCTACCGCACCTACCCGCTCGGCCCCGACGGCGCGCATATCATTGGATATACCAGTCTTGTGCGCGGCGACGCGGGCATCGAGAAAGCCTTCGAGACAAAACTCACCACGCCCGCGTCCAAATCCGTCGTCACGCCGTCGTCGGTCGGGAGCGACATTCAGCTTTCCATTGATTACGACCTTCAGCGGCTGGCGGCGGCGCAGTTGAAAAACCGGCGCGGCGCGGTCGCGGTGGTGAAGATTTCAACCGGGGAAATTCTCGCGATGGTGAGCGGGCCGAGTTTCGACCCGGCGGCGGTCAACGACGACACGCGCTGGCAGATGCTGCTGGATGACAAAAACCGCCCGCTCGTCAACCGCGCAGCCAACGAGTACTACCTGCCCGGCTCGACCTTCAAAATCATCGTCGCCGCCGCCGCGCTCGAAAGCGGCCTGCAAAACCAGCGGTTCGTTTCCAGACCGGAAGGCTTCACCCCGCCCGGCAGCGGACGGGCCATCCGCGACGACGAAGGCGAGGCCCTCGGCTCGCTCGATCTCGCGCAGGCGACGGAAAAGTCGAGCAATCAATACTTTGCGCAGATGGCGCTGCTGCTCGGCAGCCAGAAACTCGGCGACGTGGCCCACCGGTTCGGCTACCGCATCGAGGATTCGCCCGAAAAGGCCCGCGAAGCGCGGATCGCCCAGAATCTGTGGAATACCGACGGCAAGGAACTCGACGCGTTCGGCGTCGCCGAAAGCCGGCTCGTCTTCGGCCCGCGGACGTCGCAGTTCGACATCGCGCTCCAGGCCATCGGACAGGGTTTCAACCAGAGTACGGTGTTGCAGATGGCGCTCGTGGCCGCCGCCATCGGACACCCGCAGGGCAAACGGCTCGCGCCCTCGATTGAAGCCGAGCGTCCGCCGAAGGAACTCGGGCAGGCACTGACGCCCGCCGCCGCGACGGCGCTGCGTCCGATGCTGCGCGCCGTGGTCGAACGCGGCACGGCGGCGCGGGCGTTCGCGGGCTGTCGCGTGCCCGTCGCGGGCAAAACCGGGACGGCGCAGGTCGGCGGCGGCGACCGTTTCCGCATTGATGCGTGGTTCGTCGGATACGCCCCGGCAGAAAATCCGCAGATCGCCTTCGCGGTCGTGGTCGAGGGCGCGGGGTACGGCGGCGAAAAGGCCGCGCCCGTCGCCCGCGCCATCGTCGAACAGGCCGAACGCCAGGGTTTAATCCAGGTTGTCCCCCGCCGCCGCTAGGAGCGCGGGCATCCTGCCCGCATGTCTTTGAAACCACCTGTGCCACCACGCCCTCACGGGCGCGGCTATTTTCTGACGGCGCATTCGCGCCTCCGGACCACTGGCATCCTGCCCGCCTGTCTTTGGACCGCGGGCACCCTTGCCCGCATGTTTTAAAAAATTCTTCCTGAACATCCGCTAGCGTCAAAATCAGTCCGAATTGCGCGGCGGGGATTGTCTTGAGACACGGTCCTTAACCCTGCGCTGAAATTTGCGAATTTTCGCGAATTTTTCCTCGAAATCCCCTCTCGAACGCCACAAAACGGCAAATGACGACCGCGAATCGTTAAAATCTCCCCAAAAACGGACCATGACGGCACGTTTTCGCGAAAATCCGCAAAAAAACGGTAATGGCGACACCAGAACACAAAATATTTGCGAGATTTCGCTAAAATCGACGGCAAAACGGTAAAATCCGCCGCAAAACACGGAATGTCGCCCGCAAAACGGTAAAATCCATTGCGAAACGGCAAATGACGAAGAAATTTCGCGAAATCTCGTGAAAAATCGGAATTTGAGGCTCGACAACCCAATGCAGCGGTCAGTCGCCAGTGGTCAGTGGTCAGTTTTCGTGATAGTTCACCATCCGCTTTACTGTCGACTGACCACTGACTGCTGACTGCTGATGTTTTCCCTCCACGACACCATCGTCGCCATCGCCACCCCGCCCGGACGCGGCGGCGTCGGCATCATCCGCCTGAGCGGCCCCGAAGCGCTGTCGCTCGCCGAACGCCTTTTTCACGGCAAACGGACGCTCGCCGAACATCCGTTCGTCACGCTGCGCGGCGTTTTTTCCGATCCCGACAGCGGCGAAGCGGTGGACGACGGCCTCGCTGTCTGGTTTCGCGCGCCGCGGTCGTTCACCGGCGAGGATGTCGTGGAACTTCACGCCCACGGCGCCCCGGTCGTCCTTCAACGGCTCGTCCAACTGGCGCTCCGCCACGGTGCGCGGACGGCCCTGCCCGGCGAATTCACCATGCGCGCCGTCGTCAACCGCCGCATCGATCTCGCCCAGGCCGAAGGAATCCGCGACCTGATCGACGCGCAAACCACCTACCAGGCGCAACTTGCGGCGAGTCAGGCGCGCGGCGCACTCTCGACGCGGCTGCAACCGGCCAAGGAAGAACTGCTCCACACAATTGTCCATCTGGAATCGTCGGTCGAATTCGTCGAGGAAAATCTCGACACCGACAGCCGCGTCCGCATCGGCGAACAACTGGCGCGACTCGCCGCCGATCTCGACGCGCTGCGGGCCACGTTCCGCGTCGGGAGGGTCGTCCGGCAGGGTTTGAATCTGGCCGTCATCGGACGCCCAAACGTCGGTAAGTCGAGCCTTTTCAATGCCCTGCTCGACGCCGACCGGGCCATCGTGACCGATGTTCCGGGGACGACCCGCGACACGCTCACCGAAACCGCCGCCATCGCCGACATTCCGGTCCGGCTGGTGGATACGGCGGGCATCCGCGATACCGACGACGTGGTCGAACGCCTCGGGGTCGAGCGGACGTTCGCCGCGCTCGCCGACGCCGATCTCATTCTGCTCGTGGTGGATGCCGCCCGCGGCGTCGCGCCGGAAGACGACCGCCTGCTCGCCGAAACCGACGGACGCCGGGCGCTGCTCGTCGTCAACAAGACCGATCTTGTCGGCGATCTCGAACCCTTTCAAAAATGGATGGAAGAAAAAGGAGTCGCGCTGCCGCTGGTCGGCGTGTCGGCCCGCGAACGCCGCGGCCTCGACGACCTCCGGACGCTCATCCGTCACACGGTCGCGGGCGATGCCGTCGATTCGCGCCCGGACCTGCTCGTCACCGACGCGCGGCACGCCGAACTGCTGCTTGAAACGGTGGAAGCGCTCGTCCGCGCGCGCGAGGCGCTCGACGCGGGCTATTCGGAGGAAGTTCCGCTGGCGGATCTGCACCACGCGCTCGAAGCGCTCGGCGAAATCACCGGCGAAGTCACCATCGAAGGCATCTTCGACCGGATCTTCGCGACGTTCTGTATTGGGAAGTAATTTCCCTCCCTTACGGTCGGGGTCCATACCGGTGGTGAACGAGTACCATTTAGCCACAGGTATGGAACCCCGACCGTAAGGGAGGGACGTTCTCACAACAGGCCACCTTGTCCGTACAGCACGTAGTTCACCGCGTTTGCGGCGGCTTCGTCCGTCCAGAGCCACCGGGTACTTCCGTGCCGGACCCACGGATGGATGTTTTTCCCGATCAACCCCTGGTCGCGCATCTTGCGGGTGGAATAGGCTTTGAACGCATTCATGATCGGCTCCGGCGCGCATTCCGCCGTCACGACGACGTGAACGTGATTGGTTCGTACCGCGAGCGCCGAAAGTTCATATCCGCGAAACCGGCAGACTTCCCGAATGGCCTCATCCACCGCCCGCCGGTGCGGCGCGTCCAGAATGAACGCATCGTGCAACATCCGTTCCCGCTCCGCGGTTTCCCACCGCGGATTCGGCGGAAGAAGCGGCGTCCCGTAAATATTGAACCCGTGCCGCTCGACTGAACCGCGTTCATCGCCGTGAAGCCACGTTCCGTAAGTCCGGAAGGTGATGAAATAGGCGAGCGGGTAATCCAGCACGAAAAACGATTCACCCATGAAAAAACACCTCGGAAAGGAATCCGGTGTCTTCCCTCCCTTACGGTCGGGGTTCCATACCGTCGGTGCAATTGGTATGGAACCCCGACCGTGAGGGAGGGAACGTCACCATCCCTCCCAAAGCATTTTTCGTGCCGAATTTTTAAGCCTTTTATCGTGAAATACTTCGCAGGACTTCCGTCGCGAGCCGGTCTTCCTGTTCGGGAAGAACCGTCCGCAGGTCGAGTACGACCCGGCCATCCTCGATGCGGACGATGACCGGCATCTCGGCCCGCCGCAGCCGCGTTTCGAGGTCTTCCGGCGAAAAACCGTCCACGTTCAGGGCAACCAACGTCGTCGGCAGTTTCACATGCGGGGCCGAGCCGCCGCCCACCAGCGAATCCCCGCGCATGAGCGTGACGTCAACCCCGACGGCTTCCCCGCCGAAAGCCCGGCGCAGTTTCCGGGCGAAACGTTCGGCGCGTGCTTTGGCGTCCGTCGGCGACTGCCGGAGCATGGCCAGCGCGGGAATTTCCCCGAAGGCCCGGTTGCGGTAGAGCCGCAGGGTCGCTTCCAGCGCGGCATAAACGAGTTTGTCCACCCGGAGCATGCGCATCAGCGGATTGCGCCGGACGCGGTCAACCAGCTCCTGTCGGCCCGCGATGATGCCCGCCTGCGGTCCGCCGAGCAGCTTGTCGCCGCTGAAGGCCACGATGTCGGCCCCGTCGGCGAGCGACCGCGCCGCGAACGGCTCGTCGTTCAATCCCTGCGCGCTCAAATCCTCGATGGCCCCGCTGCCGATGTCCTCGAAAAAGACCAGTCCGCGCGCTTTCGCGAGCGCCGCGAGGTCGGCCACCGCCGGGCGTTCGGCAAAACCGAGCAGGCGGAAGTTCGACGGATGCACCCGGACGATCATTTTCGTCTCCGGTCCGATGGCCGTTTCGTAATCGGCGAGGCGCGTCCGGTTGGTGGTCCCGACCTCGCGCAGGCCGACGCCGCTTTTGCGCATCACGTCGGGAATCCGGAAGCCGCCGCCGATTTCGACCAGTTCGCCGCGCGAAATGACCGCTTCGCCGCCGTTTCCGAGCGTGTCGAGAATCAGAAACACCGCCGCCGCGCAGTTGTTGACGACGACCGCCGCTTCCGCGCCGAGCAGATCGCACAGCAGCGATTCGCAGTGGACGTCGCGCTTGCCCCGCTTTCCGGCGGTCAGGTCGTATTCGAGGTTTGAATATCCGCGTCCGATCTCGCCGATGGCCGCAATCGCCGCCGCCGGGAGGGGCGCGCGGCCCAGATTGGTATGCAGCACCACGCCGGTCGCATTGATGACCGCGCGCAGTCCCGGACGCTCCGCCAGCCGTTCGGCGACGGCGCGTTCGATGTCCGCCAGCAGATAGTCGGGGTCCGTTTCCGTTTCGACGCGCGCGCCGTGCTCGCGCAGCCCGGCGAGCGCCTCCCGGACGGCGTCCCGGACGGCGGCGCGATCAATGTCGGGAAAGGCGCGTTTGTCGTGAAAGAATTTCAAGACCCGTTCGACGGACGGAATCCGGCGGAGATGCGTTCTGGAGACTTCGGTCATTTTTTCTTTCACCGTTTATCGGATTGAAAAGGCGAGCCTTGCCATTCCGGTGAATTTGTGGAAAACACAAAGGCAATCTTTACCTTCAATCACCGGATGAACAACGAATGCAATTTCTGGAATCGCTTGTTCTCGAAAATTTTGCAGCGTTTCAGTCGCGAATGGAATGGCGGCATCACAAAATGCTCAACATTCTCATTGGAGAAAACGACACCGGCAAAACGCATCTTCTGAAATTGCTCTACGCGGTTTCCAGATCGGTCGAGGATTACTGGAAAAAGAAAAACGGCCCGGAACCAAAAGAACTCTCCGAACTGCTCGCGCAGAAGCTTCGGTGGACGTTTCTCCCGCCAAAACTCGAACTCGGCAGGCTGGTTTCCCGATCCGGCACCCGGCTTTCGGCGGAATTGCGCTGGAGCGACCAGACGAACCTCCGCTTCGGTTTCGGAAAGGATACCGTCACCAAAATCCTTGAATCCCATATTGAAGGGCTTGAAAAACTCAACGGGCAAAAAGTGAGCTTTCTTCCGCCCAAGGAAATTCTCTCAATTTTCGATGCCATCGTCGCGACGCGTGAATCCAGCGAAATCGCGGCGTTCGACGATACCTACTACGACCTGGTTCAGGACTTCCGCCAACCGACGACGCAAGGAAAATTGCAGTCAAACCTGAAAATCGCCGTCGAGCATCTTGAAAACGTGACCGGCGGCGGAGAAATTCATCTCGACAGTGACGGTATCTGGTTCAAACGGGGCAAGGAAGTCTTCAACATGCACCAGACCGCCGAGGGAATAAAAAAAATCGGCATCCTGTCGCGATTGATACGCAATCGACGACTCTCGCCTTCCGGGGGCTGCGCGCTTTTCGTGGATGAGCCGGAAGTGAACCTCCACCCACGCGCCGTGGTGCTGTTCGCCGAAATGCTCCACAACTTCGCCCAGTCGGGGATTCAGGTCTATCTCACGACCCATAGTTACTTCCTGCTCAAGCGGCTGGAACAGCTCGCCCGCCGGGACAAGGCCGACTACGCACTCCTTGACCTGCGGCGAAACGCGGGAAACGGCATCTCCTCCATCATTTCCAATCTGCGCGACGGTCTGCCGGACAATCCGATCATCCAGCAATCTCTCAAGCTGTTCGATGAAGACCTGAAACTCGAACTGGGAGTGTGAGATGGCCGTCTACGTCGAGTCGGGATTGCGAGTCGAACTGCCGGATGATCGCCATTTTCGGTTCAGCGACCTGAGCGCCTATAAAAAAAGATCAGGGCAAAATCTGAAGGAAATGGATTTTTGCTGGATTCATTCATCCAGCGGGAAGCTCGTCCTGCTTGAGGTTCGCGATTACTCGGACGTGGCGGAGCTCTCCAAAGCGGATTTCAT
>JAAFHI010000697.1 GCA_013298335.1 Actinomycetota bacterium | reverse complement strand
CGCCGCCGCTACCAGCAGCTTCATCAGGAGTCCTATCCCCTCCTGCCGCCCGTGGCCACGGGGAATTTCCTTGTCAAACGCGAGCAACGCGCGTCAAGGTGCGAAATCTGCCACCAAGCGGACTGCTTCGATGGTGGGAACGGTCACTGCCGGCGGTGCAACCACACGACCGCCTGAATCCTTTAGGGTACGCACAGGCGCCCAATTCTTTTGAGGAGCGGCTTCAAGCCCGAAAGAACGATGTCTGACGTCGATATCACTTTTCGCAATGAAAATAACGGAAAAGAAGTGGAAGTCACCGTCTCCGACGACATGACTTCCGATGCGGTCCTGCGCAATCTGGCGGACGCGGGCATCATTCCGAACGTTCCGGGAACCACGCTGGTCTTCCGGAACCTCCAGCTTCGCCCGGCCCAGACCCTGGCCCAGGCCGGGATCGTTTCAGGCGACACCATCAGTATTTTTCTGAATACGCGGGGCGGTGGGTACGAACGGAACCCGTCTTCGGGACGCTGAAACCGGCTGGTTCAGCCAATCTGAAACTCGTTCAGGCCATAGAGCGTGACGATACTGTCGCGGACCGCGTCGATATATTCGTCACGGTAGGTCCAGAAGCCCTCGAAACTCCGCTTTCGACTTCCCGTCAGCCCGGAAGCCCGATTTGGGGTGGTTTCGCGAGCCACGAGGGCAATCCGGAATTCCGGATCGTCGCTCAACACGATCCAGTAGTCCCGAAGGTCGTTTCCCATTGGCCGGAAAAATTTCAGCCCTTCCGCCGAAACCGGAGGGGGGATGTCGGGTTCGCCGAAAACCCAGACCTGTGAAGACGTGCGGGCAAGATTCAGATAGCGCCCCTGCTGCTCGACGAAATACGACAGCTTCTGAAACGAGGCAATGAACAGGCCGGTCAGCCGCTTTTCGACGAAGCGGTCCTCGATGTAGTGGGAAATGCTCAGCATGAGGGAAAAGTTGAGCGTCCGGAAGGTATCCGTTTCCGTCAGGGCCTGCCCCGTCCCGCCTTCCCCTCCGGCCCGCGCATCGAGGTGGCGAATGATCGAATCGAACGTTTGAATAATTGTCTCCGCCATTTGGTTCTTCGCGCCGTGATGTTTTGGGAAATGTGTTCAGTGGGGAAGATGCGGAGAGGATAGGGATGGGAAATTCACCGTCACCCCCTCTTTGTACATTTTCTAACACTTCCTCCAAGAACTCAAGCCAAATCCCTCCGGATACCCGTTTGGTCACCGTCCAGGAGGCCAATTCCGGTTTTTTTTCGAAGAAGGGGTTGACAGAAACCGGTCGGATGGCTAGATTCCGTGACCTCAAACGCCCCCGGCGTTCGAGAGCTTACGCGGGAGTAACTCAGTGGTAGAGTGCAACCTTGCCAAGGTTGAAGTCGCGAGTTCAAATCTCGTCTCCCGCTCCAAAAAGTGAATGAGTCATTCAAAAAACGGGCGGACTTCGTGTCGCCCGTTTTCGCGTTTGAAACGAACCGTCATTCTTGACATGTCGAAAAATGCGGGTGTAGACTCGATAACTTCCGTTCAATCATCTTAAGTCGAAGAGATTTCCAAAACCCATGGCAGACAACGTACAGCAGTCCGGCATTGAAGGCGTCACTATCTCGCCTCTTCGCCAGAACATCATCAACGACCTCCCCTCCCTTGATGCCCAGGATGACGCCGAAGGCGGCATGGGCAACGCCGACGATGCGGATTTCGCATCCATGCTCGACAACTACGAGCAGACCGCCTCGACCATCAGCAACGGCGATATCGTCAGTGGCCGGGTCGTCAACATTTCCGATCGGGGCGTGGTCATTGACATCGGCTTCAAATCGGAAGGAATCGTCTCGAAGGAAGAATTCACTTCCCCCGAGGGTGAGCTGAACGTTCAAAAGGGCGACACCGTCGAAGTGATGGTCAAACAGATCGAAGGTTCCGACGGCTACGTCGAACTTTCGCGGGCGGACGCCATCCGGCATCACATGTGGGATGTCATCGAGAAGGCGTTCACCGACAACCAGGCAGTGATGGGCAAAATCCTCGACCGGATCAAGGGCGGCCTCCAGGTCGAACTTGGCGGCGTGACGGCCTTCCTGCCGGGCAGCCAGGTCGATATCCGTCCGGTCCGCAATCTCGACGCCCTGCGCGGACGCGAGATGGAATTCCGGATTCTCAAGCTCAACAAGAAGCGCAACAACATCGTGCTGTCACGCAAGGCCCTCATTGAAGAGGAAGTCAGCGTCCGCAAGGTGGAAACGCTTCAGATGCTCGACGAGAACGTCATCCTCAGCGGCCAGATCAAGAACATCACCGACTACGGCGTGTTCGTTGACCTCGGCGGCATCGACGGCCTCCTCCACGTCACCGACATTTCGTGGGGCCGGCTGCCCAAGCCGTCCGACGTGTTCAAGGTCGGCGATACGGTTCAGGTCAAGGTGCTCAAGTTCGACCGTGACAAGGAACGGGTCAGCCTCGGATTCAAGCAGCTTCTCCCCGATCCGTGGGACACGGTGGCCGAGCGCTACCACAAGGGTGACCTCGTGAAGGGTCATGTCGCCTCGGTGACGGACTACGGCGCGTTCATCGAACTCGAAGAAGGCGTCGAAGGTCTGGTTCACGTCTCGGAAATGACCTGGTCGAAGCGGATCAAGCACCCGTCGAAGGTGGTCGGTCCCAACGAAGAGGTTCAGGCCGTGGTGCTCGAAGTCGATCAGGCCAACCGCCGGATCAGCCTCGGGATGAAGCAGACGCTGGCCAATCCGTGGGATTCCGTTTCCGAACGGTACACCGCCGGGACCCGCGTTTCAGGTAAGGTTCGCAACCTGACTGAATTCGGCGCGTTCATCGAAATCGAAGACGGCATCGACGGATTGATTCACGTTTCGGACATGTCGTGGACCAAGCGCATCAAGCACCCGTCGGAAGTCCTGAAGAAGGGTCAGAACGTCGAAGCGGTCATCACCAACATTGATACCGTCAATCGTCGTCTGAGCCTCTCCATCAAGGATCTCGAACCCAACGCGTGGGATAAGTTCTTCCAGGAACACAAGCCGGGTGACGTGGTGATCGGCAAGATCGTCCGCCTGGCCGGGTTCGGCGCCTTCGTTGAACTCGAAG
>JAAFHI010000488.1 GCA_013298335.1 Actinomycetota bacterium | reverse complement strand
CCCCCGTACCGCCATTTCGCTCCGAAGGAAGCCGGAAAGAGGGTTGGCGAGACCCCGCCAACCCTCTTTCGCGCGTCATCCCGCGGGCGGCGACGCGACCTCGGCGGGCGGTTCGGACGCCGCCCTGGCGATATGTTCCACCCGTGAGGCCCGCAGCCACGCGGTCATGGCCGCCGGACGATCCCCCGCCTGATTCCGGACCACCACGTCCAGTCGCCGGACGGCGTCCATCCCGTTCGCGATCAATTCGTCGATTTCGAGATTGGTCGCCGCCACCGATTCCGTCGCCGCCGAACGTTCCCCGACCGACGCCTCGAAGGCATTCTTCAACCCCTGAAGCCGTTCGATGAAGTCCGGGGCCAGACCGATGCGGACAAAATCCGCCCGCAACGGCTCGGCGTCGGCGATGAAGGCGTTCGCCGCCGCGACCAGGTCGTGAACCGTATGGCGCGCGGGCAGCCGGAACTTGTTTTCCAGCCCGGCTTTGTCGAGCGCCAGCACCCGGGCCGACCGGCTCAACGATTTCAGGGCTTCGGTCAGTTCCGCGCGGGCATTGGCTTTCTGGACCGTGGACAGCCGCGCCGAACCGACGCGGGAGTTCTTTCGCGCGGCCAGCGCCGCGAGCGCCGAGACCGCCGCGCCGACCCGTTCGAACAATTCCGCCGCGTGGCTTCCGGGCGGGAACAGCGCGGCCTGCGTCTGGCCGAAGTCGCGAACCCGAATCATCATGTCGTACTGCCGCAATTCAAGTGCATCCATCGTTTTGTTCTCCTTTTGAACAAGGGAAAATGACTGACGCACAGGGTGAAGCAAGTGGCGTGCCATAGAATGGTTGCCGAAGGTCAAAATGTGTTTTTCGCGGGCGAAAGATGTTTCCGGAGCGTTGAAAAGTCGTTCAGGAAGGGTGAAAAACCATTGCCGGGAGTCAAAAAGTCGTTGCCGACGGGTGAAAAATCCTTCCCGAGGCCAAAAAAATTGTTGCCGGGGATGAAAAAGTGTTTTCCGAAGGGTGAAATGTCCTTCCAGACCCCGGACGAACGATTCCGGTGGGTTGATCGGTCATTCCAGGTGCCCGAAGCCCGTTCCCGGCCTCTGGTCGTCCGTTTCGGCTACCCGACGAGGCGTTCCAGAGCCGCGAAAACAGTAATTTAAAGTAAAATAAAGTAATTTAACGTTTTATAAAGTTTAAGGCCGGTCCGACTCCGGCTTTCGCGCCGCCGCGACGGTTGCCGCCCCTGCTGGTTGTATCCCGCCGGAAAAAACTGCTACAACGCCGGACCAAACACGGCGTTCCTCGCGCGATTTTCATTTCAAAACAAGAAAAGACCCGTTTCCATCCCTTCATGGATCAAATCACCCACAACAAGATCGTTTCCTTCCTCTGGGGAATCGCGGACGACGTGCTGCGCGACCTTTTCAAGCGCGGAAAATACCCCGATGTCATTCTGCCGATGTGCGTGTTGCGCCGAATGGACGCCGTCCTCGAACCGACCAAGCAGGCCGTTCTCGATCGGAAGCGTCTGCTGGACGAAAAAGGAATTGTCGAGCAGCGCGCGGCCCTCCGCGCCGCCGCCGGACAGGCGTTTTACAACACATCGCGGTTCACCCTGCGCGATCTGCGGTCGCGGTCCTCGCAACGGCAGCTTCTCGACGACTTCACCGACTATCTCGACGGATTTTCCCCGAACGTCCAGGACATCCTCGACAACTTCAAGTTCCGCAACCAGCTTCCGACGCTGTCGAAGGCCGACGCACTCGGCTCGCTCATCGAGAATTTTCTCGACCCGGAAATCGACCTCTCGCCCGCCGGTCTCGACAACCACGCGATGGGGACCGTCTTCGAGGAACTGGTCCGGAAGTTCAACGAGGACAACAACGAGGAGGCGGGGGAACACTGGACGCCGCGCGACGCAGTCCGGCTGATGGCGAATCTCGTCTTCCGTCCCATCGCCGACCATATCAAGGACGGCAGCTATTTCTTTTACGACTGCGCCTGTGGCACGGGCGGAATGCTCACCATCGCCGAGGATACGTTTCAGGAACTCGCCCGCGAGCGCGGACGCGAGGTGGTCGCGCACCTCTACGGACAGGAAATCAACCCCGAAACCTACGCCATCTGCAAAGCCGACATGCTGTTGAAGGGAGAGGGCGAAAACGCCGACCACATCGTCGGCGGGGCCGAGTATTCGACGCTCTCCAACGATGCCTTTCCGGCCCAGTGCTTCGATTTCATGCTGGCCAATCCGCCCTACGGCAAAAGCTGGAAGAAGGACCTCGAAAACATGGGCGGCAAGGACGGGATGAGGGACCACCGCTTCACCGTCATGCATCGCGGCGAGGAACTTTCCCTCGTGACCCGGTCGAGCGACGGCCAGATGCTGTTTCTCGCCAACATGGCGTCAAAGATGAATTCGGAATCGGAACTGGGCAGCCGCATCGCCGAGGTTCACAACGGAAGCTCGCTGTTCACCGGCGACGCGGGGCAGGGCGAAAGCAACATCCGGCGGTGGATCATCGAAAACGACTGGCTGGAGGCCGTGGTCGCCCTGCCGCTCAACCTGTTCTACAACACGGGCATTGCCACCTACGTCTGGGTGCTGACCAACCGCAAGCCGGAACATCGCAAGGGGAACGTTCAACTCATCGACGCCTCGCAATGGTTTCAGCCGTTGCGGAAAAACCTCGGCAAAAAGAACTGTGAACTCGCCCCCGCCGACATCGAGCGCATTCTCGACACCTTCCTCGGGTTTTCGGAATCACCGCAATCGAAGATTTTCCCAAATGAAGCGTTCGGCTACTGGAAAGTGACCGTGGAACGCCCGCTCCGCCTGCGCGCGCAGCTTTCGACCGCGCGCATCGAGCCGTTGCGCTTCGCTTCGGGTGACGAGGACCTGCGCGCCGCGATGTACGACGAGTTCGGCGACGCGCTCGCCAACGATTTCACCGCCATTCGGAATGACCTCGGGAAATTTCTCGACGAATGGGGCGCGGAGGACAACGCCGACGACGAGGAAGGGAACGACACCCGCGGCATTCCGGAAAAGAAACGCGCGAAGCTGCTCGATTCCGCGACCTGGGCGCGTGATTTCCGGCTCGTCGAAACCGCCCTCGCGTTGCGCGCCGAACTCGGCGACGCCGAATTCAACGACTACAACCGGTTTCGCGAAAAGGTCGAAATGGCGTTGAAAACCCTGCGCCTGAAACTCGGCGGGGCGGAAATGAAACTCCTGCTGCGGGCGGTAAGCTGGCGCGACGACACCGCGCCCCCGGTGATTTCAAAAGTTCACAAGCCGGGAAAAGCGGAAGCCGACCCGATGCGCGGATTGTTCGAGGGGAAGGTTGACGGACGTTCCTGCGTCGTCGAATACGAACCCGACCCCGATCTGCGCGATACCGAGCAGATTCCGCTGCTTGAGGAGGGCGGCATCCACGCCTTCATCGCCCGCGAGGTGTTGCCATACGCCCCGGACGCCTGGATCAAGGAAGACGCGACCAAAATCGGCTACGAAATCAGCTTTACCCGGCATTTCTACCAGCCGAAGCCGCTCCGGACGCTTGAGGAAATCCGCGCCGACATCCTCGCCGTCGAAAAGGAAGCCGAAGGACTGCTCGACGAACTGCTGAAGGGAGGCGCGCAATGATCGCCGACCTGAAACCGTATCCGGAATACAAGGAATCGGGGTTGCCATGGCTTGGCAAAGTCCCAAGTCATTGGGAAGTCCTCCAAGCCAGAAAACTTGGTACTTTCTTAAAAGGAACAGGAGGTACCAAAGAAGATGCAGTTGAGGAAGGAATTCCTTGTGTGCGTTATGGGGATTTATATACCACCCATAAATTTTTTATCAAAAAAGCAAAATCCTGTATTTCACTTGAGAAGGTTCCTTTTTATACGCCCATCAGAATTGGGGATGTCCTTTTTGCAGGCTCAGGTGAAAAAATGGAGGAAATTGGGAAATCGGCGGTAAACTTGGTTTCTCAGCCAATTGTTTGTGGTGGTGATGTAATTATTTTCCGTCCCAAGATTCAGTTCGTTCCTGAATACCTTGGTTTT
>JAAFHI010000756.1 GCA_013298335.1 Actinomycetota bacterium | reverse complement strand
GATGAGAAAACGATGAACGATGAATGATGAAATCAAAGCCGTCGGCGGGCGGGACTTTATCCGACGATTATATTGAGTTCAGGAAACGGGAAATCAGGTACGAGCCTCGTGATGGTTTTTGAAAATTTGAATCACTCATCGCGATGGATTTGAAATTGCCCCGAGCAGGCGCGAATGCGCCGTCAGACAATAGCCCCACCCGTGAGGGTGGGGTGGATTCGCGATCAATTTCAAAGCGTCGAAGACGCGGCACCAGGGTGTCGCCGCGTTGCGGCTCGGAGCGGGGCCACCCGTCCACCACGCCCTGACGGACGTGGCTATTGTCTGACGGCGCATCCGCGCCTGTTTTATGACCGCTTTCACTTTTCAAAAACCATCACGAGGCGTCCATCACGAGTTGAACCTTGAGCGTGCCGCGCGTGGTGGCGCGGGTAAATGCCGCGATTCCTTCTTCGAACGGAAATTCCGCGCTGACGAGCGGGTCGAGGACGACCGCGCGCCGTTCGAGCAGGTCGAGCGCCGCGTCCATGTTGCCGCACCGGGAGCCGACGATGGTGATTTCGGGTACGACGAGGTCCTCGGCCCGCAGTTTCCATTCGCCGTGAAAGGTGGATTTCAAAACGACCGTCCCGCGCGGACGCACCGTCCGCAGGGCCGCGCCGAATCCGGCGGCCTGCCCGGTGGCTTCGACCACGAGGTCCGCCGACTGTCGCGATTTCGGGTCGGCCTCGAATTCCTCGACGCGACAGACCGCGATGCCGACCGATTCCGCGACGGCGAGCTTGTCGAGGTGCCGCCCGACGAGCAGCGGACGAAATCCGTCGGCCAGCAGGACCTGGGCGATGAGCTGTCCGAGCTTGCCGTCGCCGAACACCACGACTTCACGATCGCGGGGAATCCGTACCTGATCGAGAATCCGGCAGGCGGCGGCGAGCGGTTCGGCGAAAACCGCTTCCCGGTCGCTCACCGAATCCGGCACGATGCGGAGATTGCGGACCGGCAGCGACAGATATTCGGCGAAGGCCCCGTTGCGGGCCACGATGCCGAGCACCTCGCGCGTCTCGCAGTGGTGTCCGTCGCGGCGGCAGTCGTCGCACACGCCGCACCCGACGTTGATGTCGCCGACGACCCGTTTCCCGACCCATTCGGGTTCGGGGGAATGTTCGACGATGCCGACGAATTCATGACCGAGCGTGCCGGAAAATCCGGCGTACCCCTGGGTAATCGCCACGTCGGTCGCGCAGATGCCCGCCCGCGTGACGCGCACCAGCGCCTCGTCGGCCCGCTCGGGAGTTTGAACTTCGGTCAATCTGAGTTGCTGATCGGTAAATTGAAGCGCACGCATGGAAGAAAAGGATGAGGGATGAAGGATGAGGGATGAAAAAAATCCACCCGCCGAAATGACCGAGGTGATTCAAGTCGATCCGGATTGCCCGGATGCTACGGCGATTGCGCGCGCCGGTGCAATGCTGCGCGAAGGAAAACTGGTCGCCTTTCCGACCGAAACCGTCTACGGACTGGGCGCGAACGCCCTCGACGCGGCGGCGGTGGCTGGCATCTTCGCCGCCAAGGGGCGCCCGGCGACGAATCCGCTGATCGTCCACGTCGCCGATCTCGACCAGATTCCGCTCGTCGCGGCGGATTTCCCGCCCCTGGCCAAATTACTGGCTGAAAAGTACTTCCCCGGCCCCCTGACGCTCATTCTGCCGAAAACGGCGGCGGTGCCGGATGCCGTGACGGCGGGCGGACCGTCGGTCGGCGTCCGGATGCCCGCGCACCCGGTCGCGCTGGCGCTCATTCGCGCGGCGGGTGTGCCCGTGGCCGCGCCGAGCGCGAACCGCTTCACCGAAATTTCTCCGACGACCGCGGCGCACGTTCTGAAAAGCCTCGGTGGACGGATTTCGGCCATCGTCGATGGCGGTCCGACCTCGGTCGGCATCGAGTCCACCGTTCTCGACCTGACGACGACGCCCCCGACGCTCTGGCGCGCCGGGATGATCTCCCGCGCCGAACTCGAATCCCTCATCGGCCCCATCACCCTCCCCGATTCCGCCAAATCTTCCGGAACTCCGGAATTTCATCCTTCATCCTTCATCCTTCATCCTTCCCCAGGTCGGCACTTCCGCCACTACGCGCCGCGCGCGCGGGTTCATCTCGTCGCTCATGGACATCGGGAAACGGTGCGGGCGACCTTTTTGGAACTGGCGGCGGCGGAAAGGCGTCCGGGGTGCATCGCGTTCGACTCCGCTCCGTCTTCCGATTTGAAACGGATGTGGGTGACCATGCCCGACGACCCGGCGGGGTACGCCGAGCGACTTTACTCGGTCCTTCATGATCTCGACGACGCGGGGGCGACCGACATCGTCATCGAGGAAGCGCCCGCCGGTCCCGAATGGGCCGGAATTCGCGACCGGCTGACGCGGGCAAGCCGGTAAGTCGTTCTTCCTGAAAACCTTCCAACCCATTTTTGGCCGGCCTGAGCGGACCCGCGCGCCGGGCCGCCTGACGGTCAAATTGCGCTTACGAAAACACCCGTCAAACATTAAAATGGCCTGAACTGTCACTGGAATCCGCCGCGTTGCCACCGGAAAACCCGGTTCCGTAATTGAAAGCCCTTCTGAGAGAAGTCTGTACCCGCAACCAAAAGGGCGAGCCGCCGGACGGATTGCCCCATCCCAACCAAAACCTCCAATGGATGAGTGCGGGTCGAGATGAGTATTTTTGCAGGGGAGGCCGTAACAGGCGGCGGAGACACCCGCTCCGCCTCCCCTCACGCCACCATTTGAAGCGGATCAAGGACAATCGCGGGGGACGCTCCAAATGACGCGGTGGCGTTCAACGTTCAGGGTGAGACTCGCCTGTTCACCAAACAGCTACAAAAAACCAGTCTCCCGGAGAACCTCCCAATGCGCCAGTACACCCGTTTGACACAAAGTT
>JAAFHI010000025.1 GCA_013298335.1 Actinomycetota bacterium | reverse complement strand
TCCGTTTCGAGACGACCCGCGTTCGGGCGCGCGGGCGGTTGCGCGAGGCCCACCTTCGTGCCGAAAAAGCGGAGGTTCAAACCCGGGCCGCCGAATCGGCCCGCGAGGCCGCGCATGCGAAGGCCGATGCCGCCGAAGCCGAAAAACATGTCGCTGAAATTGCGGTCAAGGCCGCCGAGGCCGAACGCGAAGCCGCGCAGGCAAAAGCCGCCGCGGCTGAAATCGAGGCGCGGGCGGCGGCGGAACTGGCGGCCCGCAATGCCGAACTCGACCGCAAGGTCCGCGAACTCAACCGCAAGAACGAAGAACTCGTCGCGTCGCAGAAACGCGCGGACCGCATCTTCTCGGCCCTCGCCGAAGCGCTGCCCGGCACGGTGCTCGACGGCAAGTACCGGCTTGAGGAAAAGATCGGCGCGGGCGGATTCGGCGCGGTGTTCAAGGCGACGCATCTGACCCTGAGCCGGAGCATTGCCGTGAAGGTGTTCAAGCCCTCGCCGGGCAACGACTCCGCCGATGCCGTCGAACGGTTCAAGCTGGAAGGCATTTCGGCCTCGAAGCTGAATCACCCGAACGCCATTTCGGTGCTCGACTTCGGCATCTCGCAGGAAGGCATCGCCTTTCTCGCGATGGAACTTTTGCAGGGGCGGACGCTCACGCGCGAACTCAGGCGGCGGCGGCTGTCGCAACGGCGCTGCGCCGAAATCGTGATCTCGGTCTGCGATGCCCTCGCCGAAGCCCATCGGATGGGCATCATTCACCGCGACATCAAGCCGGATAACATCTTTCTCAACTTCACCGCGCAGGGGGAAGTCGTGAAGGTGGTGGATTTCGGGATCGCCAAACTGACCGGCGCGGACCGGACCGAAACGAATCACCAGTTGACGGCGACCGGCGTCATCATCGGAACGCCGACCTACATGGCCCCCGAACGGTTGAAGGGCGAGCCGTACGACGGGAAAACCGACGTCTACAGCGTGGGCATCGTGCTTTATGAAATGCTCGCCGGGCGCGCGCCGTTTCCGGCCAAGAGTCAGGCGCTGACCGCCATCGTCGCGAAACTCAGCCGCAAGCCGCCGCTGCTCACGTCATTCAATCCGCACGTTCCGCTGGAACTCGAAGCGATCGTACTGCGCGCGCTCGCCCGGCGACCCGAGGAGCGTCCGACGGCGGTCGAGATGGCGGACCTGCTGCGCGACATCCTGCCGCGATTGAGCAATGTCGAAGGCAGCGCCGCCGGTTCGGCCCATCCCCTGAGTACGTCGGATACCGAGGAAACCCTTGACCCCGACGAGTTGACGACGCATGACGGGGAACAGGCGACCACCGACCGGACGGCCATTGCGAATGTGGATCAACTCCCGACGGAAGTCCTGCGCGAAGCCGAAGAACCGACCACCACGTGGGGGCCCGACGACATGCCGACGAGTTCCACGAACCTCGAAAAACTGCTCGTCCACGACGAGGATGACGCTGACGACGATGGTGGGGAAAACGAGCCGACGATTCACGGAAACGTGACCGAGACGCCGAAATGAATTCGCCACCACCGGTTCACCCATTGGCTGAAATGGGAAACGGGGATTGAGGCAGCCCGAGCGGCGTGACCTCATCCCCGTTTTTCAATCACACGGCCAGCGACTCAACAGACCTTGCTGATGTCGTCGTCCGCCGCCTGGGCCGCTTCCTGCGCGTCCACCACCGCGATGGCGGCAATGTTCACGATGTCCTTCACTTCGGCGTTGTTCGGCAGGACGTGAACCGGCTTGCCCGTTCCCATAAGAATCGGCCCGATGGCTTCCGCGCCGCCCAGTTTCTGCATCAGTTTGTAGGCGATGTTCGCCGATTGCAGGTCGGGGAAGATCAGCACGTTGGCGCGTCCCTGCAAGGTCGAGAACGCGTAGTGCTGCTCCATCTCTTCGGGTGACAGCGCGATGTCGGCCATCATTTCGCCGTCGATCATCAGGTCGGGCCGTTTCTTCTTCGCAATTTCCGTCGCGTGCCGCACCTTTTCCGAAAACCGGTGCTTGGCGCTGCCAAAGTTGGAAAACGAGAGCATTGCCACGCGCGGCGTGATGCTGAACCGTTCGGAGGTCGCCGCCGCCTGAAGCGCGATGTCGGCGAGTTCCTCGGCGGTCGGCTCGATGTTGACGGTCGTGTCCGCAAAGAAGAGCACCCGATTGCGGACGATCATCATGTACATCCCCATCACCCGCGTGACGCCCGGCGCGGTCTGGAGCACATGCAGCGCGGGGCGCAGCGTGTCGGGGTAGTTGCTCGTCACGCCGGAAATCAGCGCGTCGGCGTCGCCCATGTGTACCATCATCGCGCCGAAGTAGTTCGGATTGCTCGTGAGGAGTTCGCCGGAGGACAGACGGGTCAGCCCCTTGCGTTGCCGCATGCGGTAGAGGGTTTCCTGATATTCCGCAAAGCGCGGGTGATTTTCGGTCGGGACCAGTTCGACGCCCTTGAGATCAATGCGGAGCGCATCGGCCTTCGCGCGGATTTCTTCGGGATCGCCGAGCAGAATCGGTCGCGCCATGCGTTCCTCGACGAGTGCCGAGGCCGCGCGGATGATGCGGCGGCTGGTGCCTTCGGGAAAGACGACGCGCTTCGGTTCGAGCCGCGCCTTGTTGAACATGATGCGCATCACCTCGCGCGACTTGCCGAGCCGGTTTTCGAGCTGTTCGCGGTATTCGTCGAGGTCGAGCTGAATGCGCGCCACGCCGCTCTTCATGGCCGCTTCCGCCACCGCCGACGCGGCCCAGACCAGCACGCGGTAATCGAACGGCTTGGGAATGATGTATTCCGGGCCGAACGACAGGTGCGGCAGATCGTAGGCTTTCGCCACCGAGTCGGGGACGTCCTGCTTGGCGAGTTCGGCCAGCGCCCGCGCCGCGGCGAACATCATTTCGTCGTTGATCGTCCGCGCCCGGACATCGAGCGCGCCCCTGAAAATGAAGGGGAATCCGAGGACGTTGTTGACCTGATTCGGATAGTCGCTGCGGCCCGTGCCCATGATGCAGTCGGGGCGCGCGGCTTTCGCGTCCTCGTAACTGATTTCGGGATCGGGGTTCGCCATCGCGAGAATAATCGGCTTCGCGGCCATGGCCTGAAGCATCTCGCCGTTGACCATGCCCTTCGCCGAGAGGCCGACGAAGATGTCCGCCCCGCGCAGCGCATCGGTGAGCGACCGCGCGTCGGTTTCGACGGCAAACTCGTCCTTGTGCTCGTTCATTCCTTCCGTGCGACCTTTGAAAATGACGCCTTTCGTGTCGCACATCAGGATGTTGTCCGGGTTCATGCCGAACTTTTTGTAGAGCCGCGCGCAACCCATCGCGCTCGCTCCGGCACCGGAGAACACGACCTTTACGTCCTCGATGTTTTTCCCGACGAGTTCGAGCGCGTTGATGATGGCCGCAATCGAAATAATGGCCGTACCGTGCTGGTCGTCGTGAAAGACCGGGATGTCGAGTTGCTCGCGCAGCTTCCGCTCAATGTAGAAACACTCCGGCGCCTTGATGTCTTCGAGATTGATGCCGCCGAACGTCGGGGCGAGAATCTTGATCGTCCGGATGATCTCATCCGAGTTTTCCGTGTCGAGTTCGAGGTCAAACACGTCGATGTCGGCGAACCGCTTGAACAGGACCCCCTTGCCCTCCATGACGGGCTTTCCGGCGAGCGCGCCGATATTGCCCAGCCCGAGCACGGCGGTGCCGTTGGAGACGACCGCGACGAGATTGCCCTTGGCGGTGTAGGTATAGGCGGTATCCGGGTCGCGGGCGATTTCGAGACAGGGCTCGGCCACGCCGGGCGAGTAGGCGAGCGATAAATCACGTTGGGTAAGGCAGGACTTGGTGGGTACGACTTCGATTTTTCCGCGTCTTCCCTGACTGTGATAGTCGAGCGCGGCTTGGCGACGATTCATTCTTCTGAAACCTCGATGGTTGAAATTCAATCGGAGGAGATGGGCGGCGAGTCTAGCACAGCGGGGAAAGGGAACAGGTGTCGGGGATCAGGGATCAGGTTGAAAAAGATTGACCGAGGCAACAAACCGCGTGACGCTCACTTCAGAACCCAGAACCCAGAACCCAGAACCCAGAACCCAGAACCCAGAACCTTCTGATCCCCGACACCTGATCCCTCTTCCCCCATGCTTGACCCCTCCCTCCCAGTCAGTCTCGTTCTCGGTGCCGGTGGCGCACGCGGTGTCGCGCACGTCGGCATTCTCGAAGGCCTTGCCGAACGCAGCTTTGTTGTGTCGGAAATTGTCGGGTCGAGCGTCGGGGCGCTGATTGCGGCGTATTATGGCTGCGTCGGGCTTGATCTCCCGAAACTGCGTGAACTGGGGCTGAGTTTTTCGTCGCGACAGTTGATTGCGTGGGCCGCGGCGCGGCGCGCGCCCGCGTTTCTCGCCCAGCGGTTGAAGCGCCGGGCGGGCATCATTCCCGGCTACCTCGACATGCTTGAATGCGCGCCGACCGACCGGTTGCACCACGGTATCGCGCGCATCGGCGTTCAGGCATTTGACCTGATTCGGAATGAGGAAGTGCTGTTCCACAGCGGGCTGCCCGCGTTCCCGCTCTGCGATGCCACGCGCGGCGCGGTCGCGATTCCGAAGTTCTATCCGGTGCGCGAGTTCGTGCATGGGGAGCGGTCGTACCGTTTGATCGATGGCGGGGTATACAACCGCATCCCGATTGAATGGCTCTTTACCGAACCGTTTTCACCCAGACAGATTCTCGTGGTGGACATCGCCAACCGCATCGAACACCGCCGCGAGAACGCCGACAAGATCGCCCGCATCGGCAGGGCTCATCCCGATGTTCCCATCGTCATCGCGACCCCCGACACGCTCGGACGCGGCACGATTCTGTTTCGTCGGAGCGGCCTGACGTCGCTTATTGATTCGGGGCGGGAAACGGTCGCGCTGGCCGTCGGGTGAGAAGACAGAACACAAAGACACGAAGGCACAAAGACACAGGGCTATTTAAAATTCCTTCGTGTCTTTGTGCCTTCGTGTCTTTGTGTTACGCCTGTTCTTTGGGAATGTAAGCCTCGTCGAGCAGCATCTGCGGCAGGTCATCCTTGATCGGATAGACCCGGCGGCAGGTCGGGCATTGCAGGCCGTCGCGGGCGGGCGTGAAGGCCACGGGAACGCGGCAGACGAGGCAGCGGATAAGTTCGATGTCGGCTTCGGTCAGAGGCATGGTGGGACGTCGTCAGGATTTCTTTCTGCGTTTGACGGCCCGCGGGCGTGGGCCGAGATCGGCGAAGTTTTTCAGCCAGTGGATGGCCGGTTCGTAATCCACGAAATCACGTTCATCGGCCTGGAATGCGGGCGTATGCACGCACCGCCGACCGCCGATGTGTTCGACGCCATGCTTGACGTGGAGCATCTCGTGATAGAGCACGTATTCGACGACGAAGGGCGGCACCGTCCGCGCGTCGAGCGTCCGGCTGATGACGATGGCGTGGTGGGTTGCGTCGTAGTGTCCGAGGATGCGGCGCGTCCGGGCGCGACTCCAGGTGAGCATCGGCCGGGTGAGCGAACCGTTGAAGTACGCCTCGTTCAAACGGTCAAACAGCGGCGAGAGATCGTACCATTCGCCCTGTTCGCCGGAGACGACCTTGTAGCCGCGTTCGCGACGGACATGTTCGGCGGCTTTGCGGACCGGCAGCGATCGGGCGTAGTCGCGGAACACGTCCTCGCACTTCGGCGGAATCGGTTTGCGCAACAGTTTTCCCAACAGAATGCCCGCGACCGCTTCAAGCACCGAGGCCGGCGCGTCGGCGAGCAGATCGGACAGCTTGACGCGCAGCACGCCGTCCTTGAGGCGGATGGTGTTGTTGATGCCGACGTAGGGATAGAACGTGACGTGAATCGTTTCGGGCAGCCTGGTGCGCGGCGCGATATAGCGATACCAGCGGCGGAAGAGTTCCGCCAGATCGGCTTCCGACGGCGTCGGTGTTGGTGGGACGGTTTTGAACATACGGCCTTCGCGCGGGATGTGCGCCGGTTCATTATGACCGAATGTGTGGAAGCGTCAATGAAGCCATTGAATTCATCAGTCGCCCGCCACCAGTTCCTTGAGGTCTTCGATGAATATTGCGAGGCGGACCCAGAGCGTACGAATCATCGCAATGACGGTTCCGACCAGACAGAGCCACGCGAAAACATCACCGAAGCGGGTGTAGGGTGTCGGTGCCGCCGTCGCTGCGATCGCGGTCGGAATGACCCACGAACCGACGGCGGGCTGTTGTTTGGGCAATGTTTCAACGACCACGCCGCGCGCGTTGATGAAGCAGCTCGTTCCGGTATTGGTCACACGGGCGACGGCGCAGTCGTTCTCGACGGCGCGCAGAATCAGGTGACGCAAATGCTGGTCGCTGCCGGGCGTGGGGCCGAACCATCCGTCGTTGGCGATGTTGATGAACGCGACCGCGCCCTGCTTCCGCAAGGCCCGATGCAGGTTCGGGAAAACCGATTCGAAGCAGATGGACGCGCCGATCGCGCGGTTTTCGCCGACCGGCAGAACGACGAGTTTGTCGCCCTCGGCGGCATCGACCGAAAGGGGCGCAAACTCGAAGGGAAGAAAGCGGCGGAACGGGACGTACTCGCCGAACGGCATCAGCTTGATTTTCTGATATTCCACGCGCTGTCCGTCGGGCAGGAACATCACGGCCAGATTGGTGAATTTTTTCCCGACGCGGCGCGTGGCGTTGCTCAAAACGTAGGCACCGTCGTCATTGAGCCTGCGAATGTCGGCGAGCAGTTCGGGATCGGGCGCGGTCAGGTCGATGGCCATCTGCGATTCCGGCAGAACGACGAGTTTCATTCCCCTCGCGTCCTTCAAACCCTGTCGGGCGAGCGAGCGCTGGCGTTCGAGCGCGGCTTCGTAATCGGCGGGATTGTCGGTCTCGATCGGGGCCATCGGCTGCACGGCGGAGACGGTCAGCCGTTCGGGACCGGGTTTGAAAATGATGTTGCGTCCGAGGAAATTCGAGCCGTAGAGCGCGCCCCCGAGCAACACCGCGACGATCACGGCTTTGACCGTCTGATGTTTTTCGTAAAGAGGAAGAATTGCCAGCGCGGCGAACATCACCAGTATGGCCCCGACGAGGTAGCTCCCACCGAAGCGCGCCGGGGCAATGAGGATTGGGTGCAGGGCGACGGCGTTGGCAATCGGATTCCAGCCGAACTGCATGACTTCCGCACGGAAGTATTCGGTGGCCGCCCAGAACAGCGGCGCGCACCAGAGGCCGAGCGTGCTTTTCCGTTTCGTCGTGTAGTGAACGAGCCAGCCGAAGAGACCGGTCGGAAGGCCGACGATGACGGCGGCGATGAAGATGAGCAGGTAGGCGAGGGCAGTCGGAATCCCGCCGTACGCGATGAGCGAATGGGTCGCCCACCAGCAGCTTCCGAAGTAGAAGCCGATCCCCGTCAGCCAGCCGAGCAGAAAACCGTTGCGTGCGCTGCTCGCCCGTGTGGCCGCCCACATGAGCGGCGCGACCGCGACGAACGCGAGCCACCACAGATCGAACGGCGGAAAGGCCAGCACGAGCAGGAGTGAAGAAAGAAGCGCAAAGGCGCAAAGGCGCAAGGACGCAAGGAAAAACAGCGTTCTTCTGTGCGCCTTTGCGTCTGTGCGCCCTTGCGTTTCCTGATTTTCCATCAGACCAGCGTCACTTCTTTCGCGCCCGCGACGATGTGGCCGATGGTGTAGACCTCGATGCCCCGCGCGGCGATGTCGTTCCGCAGCGCCTCGGCGTCTTCCGGTGCGACCGCGACGACCATGCCGATGCCCATGTTGAACACGCGGTAGCTCTCGCTGTTCGGCAGGCTGCCGAGTTCCACGAGGTGCTCACACAGCGGCAGAACCGGCCAGCTTCCGAGTCTGATTTCGGCGCCGCAGCCGTCGGGCAGGATGCGCGGCAGGTTTTCGAGCAGTCCGCCGCCGGTGATGTGGGCGAGTCCCTTGATCTGGCCGCCGTCGAGCGAGGCGTCGAGAAACGGCAGGTAGTTCCGGTGCGGCGCAAGCAGGGCTTCACCGGCGGTGCAGCCGAGTTTTTCGACGTGGGTATCGGTCTGGTAGCCCGCGATTTCGAAGAAGAGTTTGCGCGCCAGACTGTAGCCGTTGGTGTGCAGGCCGATCGACGGCAGGCCGAGAAGTACGTCGCCGACCGCAATGCGCGAACCGTCGATGACCTTCGGGCGATCAACCCATCCGACGATGAAACCGGCCACGTCGTATTCGCCGTCGGCGTAGAAGCCCGGCATCTCCGCCGTTTCACCGCCGACGAGCGGGCAGTCGGCTTCCTTGCAGCCGCGCGCCAGTCCTTCGA
Organism: Actinomycetota bacterium; assembly: GCA_013298335.1. Taxonomy (GTDB): domain Bacteria; phylum Acidobacteriota; class Blastocatellia; order Chloracidobacteriales; family Chloracidobacteriaceae; genus JAAFHI01. Next base: position 4,701 of record JAAFHI010000025.1, on the reverse strand, counting down.
TGAGGGACGCGACGACATCGGGCGACAGCTTGCCGGTCGCGATGTAGTCCATGAAAAACAGCGGCCGCGCGCCCTGCACGAGAATGTCGTCCACGCAGTGCGCGACCAGATCGTAGCCGACGGTGTTGTGAACGCCGGTCATGAAGGCGAGCTTGAGCTTGGTCCCGACGCCGTCCGCGCTCGACACGAGAATCGGGTCCTCGGCGTTGCGGAAATCGGGCCGGAACATCGCGCCGAAGCTGCCGATCTGGGTCAGGACCTGTTTGTTGAAAGTGCCGCGCGCAAGGTCGCGGATGCGGCTGGTGGCCTCGTTGGCCGCGTCGATATCGACGCCGGAGTCTTTGTAGGAAATCATCGGTTCAGCTTTCAGCGGATTGAAATCACAACTGGAACTCGGTCTGGGTCGGGTCGGTCCCGGCGGTGAGTTCCTTGAGCAGTTCCCTGGCTTTGGCCGCTTCTTGCAGCCGCGCCTGTTCGTCGAGCGCGAAGGTGACGGCGAGGTGGCTGCCTTCCTTCGTGTCGGAAGGCAGCAGCGCGAGCGGCATGTCGAACGTGGTTGCATCGTCGCCGTACAGAACGAGCCGGGCCAGTGTGCCTTCAATGGCGTCCACGACGAAATGCTGTGCGGTCGGTTGGTTCGACATCGTGTCCTCGCTTTCGCGGGTGGTGATTATGAAAGTTTGGCCCGGACGAGCCCGTTGACCGTCTTGCCGTCCACGCGCTGGCCCGCGAGTTTCGCCATCACGGCCTTCATGACGTTGCCCATGTCCTTGGCAGTGGTCGCGCCGGTTTCGCGGATGGCTTCGTCCACGATGGCGGCGACGTCTTCCTCGCTCATCGCTTTCGGCAGGTAGCCTTCGAGCACGACGATTTCCGCCGTTTCCTTCGCGGCCAGTTCGGGGCGTCCGCCCTTGGCGAAGGACTCCGCCGATTCCTGCCGCTGTTTCAGCAGCTTGGTGAGCAGGGCGATCATCCCGGCGTCGTCGAGTTGTGTCTGAAGGTCGATTTCCTGCCGTTGCAGTTCGGTCTTGACCATTCGCAGCGTGTCGAGGCGCGCCGCGTCCCTGGCCTTCATTGCCGCCGTGATGTCGGCGAGCAGTTGTTCACGTATTCCCACTGTTCGTACCTCTTGAGATTTTCGATTTTCGATTGAAGATTTTCGATTGTGATGACCGACGAGTTCACGACGGAACAGCCCGTTCTCGGTTTTTGAAATCTTCAATCTTCAATCATCAATCGAAAATCATACATTCCGATTGATGAGCGACGCGACGTAGCCCGCGCCGAACCCGTTGTCGATGTTTACGACAGTGACGTTCGAGGCGCAACTGTTGAGCATGGCGAGCAGGGCGGTGACCCCGCCGAAGGCCGCGCCGTAACCGACGCTCGTCGGGACGCCGATGACCGGGACCGCGACGAGTCCGCCGACGACCGACGGCAGGGCGGCTTCCATTCCGGCCACGCAGATGACGACCCGCGCTGTGCGCAGGCGTTCGCGATGGCTGAACAGCCGATGAATGCCCGCCACGCCCACGTCGGTCACGAGTTCGACGTGATTTCCCATGATGTCGCAGGTGATGAAGGCTTCGCGGGCGACGGGCAGATCGGACGTTCCGGCACAGATGACGAGAATCGTTCCCCCGCCGTGAATGGTCGTATCGCGCCGGACGACGATGGTTCGCGCTGCTTCATCGAAGACGGCGTCGGGTGCGATGTCGGCGACCAGCGCGGCGGCTTCGGCGCTTGCGCGGGTGACGAGCACATTCGGATTGCGAACCAGCAGGCGTTCGACGATTCCGGCGATCTGGCGCGGGGTTTTCGATGCGCCGTAGACGACTTCCGGAAAACCCTGCCGCGCGGCGCGGGCGTGGTCGATGGTGGCGAAATCGAGGTCTTCGAGCGGGAAGCCTTCGAGCCGGGATAGCGTTTCGTCAAGCGAGCGCTCGCCCCGCTGAAACGATTGCAGAAGAAGTTCGAGATCGGTTCGGTTCATGAAGAAAAGGGTTTTGGGTGGTGGGTTTTAGGTTTTAGGTGTTGCGGAAATCTAACCGCGCGGGAGTATTTTCCAAAACCCAAAACCCAAAACCCAAAACCCAAAACCCAAAACCCAAAACCCTTTTACAGCACCGCCACCGGGCCGTGGTCGTCGCAGTGGTCGCCGTGGCGATGGTGGAGGCGTCCGTTGACGAGGTGGTCGACGTGATCGCCGTGCGGGACGAGTTCGTGGCCGCAGTCGTCGTGGGTGCAGCCGCATTCGACCGGGGCGCAGGCGTTCGGGTTGATGTCGCTGACTTCGATGACGTGTTCGTCGACGTGGCCCTCGTGGCCGTGGTGGAGATGTCCGTCGTGGAGGTAATCGACGTGATCGTTGTGCTGGATGCGCGTATGGCCGCAGTTTTCGCTGTGAACGTGGCCGTGGTTTTCGTGGGTGGTGCAGTTCGACATGGGGTGGTCCTTTCGGTTGGTTGATTCGGTCAGCCGTGAAGAATGTGTTCGAGTCCCTGTTTGAAGAGATCGCGGACATGGTCGTCGGCGAGGGTGTAGAAGGCGTGTTTGCCGTCGCGGCGGACGGTGGCGACACCGACGTTGCGCAGGAGGCGGAGCTGGCTCGACACCGCCGGTTGGGAGATGCCAAGCAGGAGGCTCAGTTCGCCGACGCATTTTTCCTCGTCGGCGATGAGGTTGATGATGCGAACCCGGGTCGGATCGGCGAAGGCATTGAACATTTCGGCGACCTGATGGGCGAGGCGGCCTTCGATCAGTCGGCTTTCGGCGGCCCCGATGGCGTCGGCGTGTTCGGCAAGGCAGGAACTCATTTTCTTGGTCATCGGATTCACATTTCTAAATATAAGCAATTGTTTATATGTTCGTTTGCGAAACGGCTTTCGTCAACCATTATTTTCGATTGATTGGGAATTTCGGGGAGTACGACGGGGAAGACCGATGGAATTTCAGGCTTCCCCGAAGGGCGCACCCGGACCGGGCGCGTGTTCGTGGCTTATCAGGCCGCGCCGAACCACTCGGCGCCCATTTCCTTGTCGGAAACCGCGCCGCCGAGTTCCTGCTCGACGCTGGCGATAATCTTGATGTTCTTGCGGTCGGTGGGGGTGAGTTTCACTTCGGAATACTTCTCGTCCGCCGTGTACCACTCGGTACGGAGGAAGAAATCCTGAAGCACCGGCGATTTGAAGACCCGTCCGCGCCGGGCGTAGACCATGTTCCGCAACAGGCGCAGGTCGCGGCGCGAGAAATTGCTCAACTGATCGACAGTCAGCAGTTTGTCGAGCATTTCGGGCGTGTCGAGCGGTGTTTTCTCGACGCCTTCCTCGTTCGATGACTGACCGAGCGAACGCGCGAGCAGTTGAAGTTCGACGAGGTCTTCAGGGGTACGGGCGGTTTTTGGTTTTTCGGTGATGGCCGTCCGGCGGCGTTCGAGGTCCGCGCGGGGAATTTCGGCTTCGTAGGTGGCGACGAAGGTGGCGTTCCGGCGGTCGAGCGCGGTGAGTTTCGACTCGTCCATTTTGGCCGCCGCTTTGTACCACGGGAGGGCGGTGAAGTAGTCCCGCAACCACTGTTTGCGGAACGGATTGCCCGCCCGCGCGAAGATCGTGTTGCGAATGAGGTTGAGTTCGCGAAGCGTCCGGCCTTCGAGATCGGAAGCCGTGATTTCGCGGGTGAAGTAGTACTCGGACTGCGCCGGGGCGGTGCTCTTTTGAGAAACCGGGACGGGCGTGGTGTCAGCCGTGATTTTCGGTGGCGGAACGGCGGGTTTCGAGCCGCCGGTTGAGCAGCCTCCGAGCGCCGTTGCAGCCAGAAAGACGCTGACTGCCAGAACGGATCGTTTGGTCATGGGCGGAGCACTCATCCTTATTTGAGGAATCGGGGCGTGCGGACGGAATGTACCAAAGTCGAATTCCCGCGCCGCCGTTTTTTTCGGGTTATCGGCAGGAAAATTCGAAAGGTTTGTAAAACCTTTGGAACCGGACCGTCGTACGGGAGTGAAATTCGCCATACGTCTCATTTTCCGTTCGAGTCTTCGGATTCGCTTCTGTAACCCGCTTCTTCCTCGCGGATGTTCCCGGAGTATTCCTCATGCACGACCCCCATTCCGATCCGTTGCGGCCAGCCGACGCCCCGCCGGACTCCCCGGCGACACTCCCCGTTTCCGAAATGCCGACCGTCGCGGTCACGCCCGCACCGGATGGCGAGGGGCGCTGGAGCGAACGGCTGAAATACCTGATGCAGTATGGCCTGCTGAATGAAAGCACGGTCGAAAGCCTGATTCGCGAGGTCCACACGGAGGTTTTTCGGTCGCGTCAGCCGGGAAGCAGTACCTCGCCGAACGGCCCGGTCCGACCGACGGGAAGCCGCGACCGGCTGTTTCCGGTCGCCGACTGGGAACGCTACGAATTTCAGTCGCTGCTCGGGCAGGGAGGGATGGGGCTGGTGTACAAGGCGCTTGACCGGCGGCTGAACCGGACGGTCGCGCTCAAGTTTCTGCGCGGCGACGACGAGCAGATGACCCAGCGGTTCCTTCAGGAAGCGCGGGCGCAGAGCCGGATCGACCATCCGAATGTCTGCAAGGTGTATGAAGTCGGCGAAGTCGACGGCATGCCCTATATCGCGATGCAGTGCATCGCGGGGGAAACCCTGAAAGCCGTGCGGTTTACGCTCAATCTTGAACAGCGCGTCCGGGTGATG
>JAAFHI010000647.1 GCA_013298335.1 Actinomycetota bacterium | reverse complement strand
AGGTCGCGTAAAGAAGGTTCGGACCGGTGCGGCGGAAATCGTTGAAGAAGAACCGGGTCAGCGCGCCCGCCGCGCCGAGGGCCTGCGGCAGACCGAAGAGCGGGCTGGTGGTGTCGCCCGCCTGCGCCCGGCTCAGGGCCTGGAGCAGCGAGAGGTTCTGCTGGTTGACGTTGCGCGGGCGAACGAGGTTCTTGCCCTTGATGTAGCTGTAGGTCACGCCGAGGGTGAGGTCCTTGAAGAACTGACGCTCGACCGTGAGGCTCGCCTGCTGCGTGTTGTCGTACTTGAAGTTACGGTTGACGTGCAGCGTCTGCGACGTCACCGGGGAAAGCGCGAGGGTCGTCAGCGGATCCGAGAACCGGGCCGCCGCACCGTCGGGGAAGGTTCCCGCGAAACCGGAGTTGACCACGCTGTTGAAGGGCAGCCGCTGCTGCGCCGCGATGAAGGCCGCGCAGTTGGGGTCGCCCGCGCAGAAGCTGTTCACGCCGACCGGGAACGGACTGGCCGGCGAAGAGTTGGCGCCGCGGAAGATGCTCGCGCCGCCCAGGGGGCCCGGGAAGACGAGGAACGGCGACTGCGCGCCGTCAACGACGTCCGACAGGAACGCCAGACCGAGGATCGGGCGACCGTAGAACAATCCGTAGGCGGCGCGGATGGCCGTTTTGCCGTCACTGAACGGGTCCCACGAGAAGGCGATGCGCGGGGCGAAGTTGTTGTAATCGCGCGGAATCCCCTGCTGGATACCGATGATGTTTTCCGCCGCGCTGTAGAGGTTCGGGAAGAGACTCGTCTGAATCGGGCGAATCTGCTTGGTCCATTCGACGTCGTAGCGGACGCCGTAGTTGAGGGTGAAGTTGGGCTTGATCTTCCAGCTATCCTGAACGAACAGGCCGAGTTCCGGGTTGTTGAAGTTGGAGGTCGGCGTTCCGGTGTTCTGGACATACGATTCGGGAATGCCGAGACCGTAGGCCTGTACCTGGCTGAAGCGCGGAATCGTGCCGCCGACGCCAGGGAAGGTCGTCGGGAAGCCGATCGTCGAGGGCGCGAGTTCGGGGAAGCTGTAGATGCCGCCGAAGTTCACTTCGAAGATGGCATTGGTCAGCACGAGGTTGTAGTCGGCGCCGAACTTGACGGTGTGGTTGCCGGTGATCTTGGTGATGTTGTCGGTAACCTGAAACCGCTTTTCGGTCCGTTTGGTCGGCGAAAACGGTTCGCGACCGAACGAGGCGAAGCCGGGAACTTCGACCCCGACCTTGTTGCCCTGCGGGCCGTAGTCGATGCTGCGGCGCGACGCCTGGAAGCGGGCTTCGTTGATGAGCGTGCCGCCCTGGAGGGTCGAGACGTTCTGGGCGACCAGCGCGAAGTCGCGCGAGCCGTTGAAAGCGGTGCGCGAAACGTTGTTCAGTCCGGTCGGCTGATTCTGGCCGTTCGAGGGAATGCCCTGGACGGTCGAGGGGGTCACGCTGGCGCGGAGGAAGAAGTTGTTCTGATCGTTGAAGCGGTAGTCAAACCGCACCGACGGGAAGAAGGTCTTTTCCGCGGTCGAGTAGTTGCCCTGAAGGCTGTTCAGGGTGGTGAACCCGGCGGGCAGCGCGTTGGGGGCAAAGCTGGCGCCGAGCAGCGGGAAGAACCGCGTGTTTGGCAGCACGCCGAAGTTCGAGGTCAGGTTCCCGTTGAGGCCGACCGCCGCGCCTTCGCGGGCGAGGACGAAGTAGTTGGCGAGCACCGGGAGCAACTGCGCCTGGTTCGCGGGCGGAAGCGCCGAGATGGCCGTCAGCGTGTTGTTGACGAAGGTCACCTGGGCCGGGGTCAGCATGGCCGACTGCGGGCCGACCGCCGCCGCGAGGGCCGCGGGCGGGGTGTAGTTCACGAGGCCGAAGCCCTGGCGTCCGATCTGCGAGAATCCGGTTTCATTCCGGGTCGTCGCCTCGAAGGCGAGGAAGAAGAAGAACCGGTCTTTCTGAATCGGACCGCCGAGGGTGAAACCACCCTGGAAACGGGTCGCGGGGTAGGAATTCACGCCCGAGAAGGCGTTGTTGGCCGAGACGGCCTGATCCCGCAGGAAGGCGAAGGCATTCCCGTGATAATCGTTGCCGCCGCCCTTCGAGACGATGTTGATGACCGCCGCCGACGCGCGGCCAAATTCCGCGGCGTAGCTGTTGGTCAGAATCTGGAACTCCTGCACGGCTTCCTGCGAAACCGTTGCCCGCACGCCGTTGGTCGCGCTGTCGCTGGCGTCCGCCCCGTCAATCGAGACGTTGTTGGCGCGGGCGCGCTGTCCGCCGAAGTTGAGGCCCGAGGTCGGGGCCGTTCCGAGCGACGGCTGGTTGTCGCGGGTGGTCTGGGAGGTCAGCAGCGTGAAGTTCACGTAGCCGCGTCCGTTGGACGGCAGGTTGGTGATCGAACGCTGGTTGATGGTTTCCGAGACCGCCGTCTTGCCCGATTCGATGACCTGCGTGTCGGCGTTGACATCAATGACTTCGTCGCCGATGTTGCCGACGCGAAGCGTGACGTCGAGCGTCCCCGCCGAACCAATGGTCAGCGTGAGGTTCTTGTTGACCGACTTCGAGAATCCCGAGGCTTCCACCGACACTTCATACGGGTCGGGCGGGAGGGCGAGAAACTGATAGACGCCGTCGTTGTTGGTCGTCGTTTCGCGCGAGCTGTTGGTTTTTTCGTTGCGGAGGGTGACTTTTGCACCGGCGATAACCTTTCCGGTTTCGTCGGTGACCGTCCCCCGCAAGTCAGCCGCATTGGTTTGCGACTGGGCGAACGCCGCCGTCGATGCCAGCAACATAAAGGCACCGATGGCAACGAGCGGAATCCACGTGCGGAGCTTTCTGAACATGGTGGGGTTGACTCCTTGGTTATTGTTGCAGTGACGCACCGAGCGTTTCTGCGTTTCGGGTCGGATTGATGTGGAAGAAAATTCCGAAATGAAATGCGAACGGTTTCAGCCCGGAAGCGTTCGAACATGCTTGACGCGGCGCATAAAGTGCGTCAAAACACGAACTTCCGAGAGAAATGTAAAGGAAAATGATAGTTTTGAACCGAGCCGTTTCTAACACGCCTGTGACGGGGTTCGCAAGATTTCATGTTGCGAAAACCGTTGTCTTTTCTGTTTTTACGGTGACCGACCGCCGCGTGAGGGATTTTGCCGGAAGGGTGGCCCGACGGGCGCTTCCGGCGGTGGCGTGCGGCACGGTTCTGGCCCTGGCCGGCGGCGCGCCGCCGACGCGGGTCATGGCCCAGGGCGGAGAGGTCGTCCGCCCGGCTTTCACCGCCGCCGAGTCGCCGC
>JAAFHI010000917.1 GCA_013298335.1 Actinomycetota bacterium | reverse complement strand
AGACCCGGCTCGTTTCAAATCTCCCCGGCCCAGCGGTCATCGACGGGAAATACAAGCTGCTCTCCTGTCTGGGACGCGGCGGGATGGGGTCCGTTTTCCGGGCTACCCACCTTCATCTGGGTCGGACCGTCGCCGTGAAAACGCTGCTTCAGGATTACGCCAATTCGGATGCGACCGCCGTGAGCCGGTTCGGGCGGGAAGCCCGGGCCGCCGCCGCGGTGCATCACCCCAACGTGGTCGGCGTCAGCGACTTCGGACTCACCTCCGACAACGTCCGCTATCTGGTCATGGAATACGTCGAGGGCAAATCCCTCAACGACATCATTCACCAGGAAGCCCCGATGCCGCCGGAGCGGGTGTTCAAAATCATGAAGCAGGTCTGCGCCGGGGTCGGGGCCGCCCACGCGCTCAATCTCATCCACCGCGACCTCAAGCCGGCCAACATCATGGTCACCGAACCGTTCGGGGGGTTGAAACTTGAGGACATGGGGCTGGTTTTCGGGGACGCGGAGCCGACCCTGAAGTCACCCGAAGCGAAGGCCGAATCGGAACTGACCGCCAAGGTGCTGGATTTCGGCCTCGCCAAGATTCTCAACGAGGACATTCTCGGGGATGACAGCGCCGATTTGAAAACCGGCATCATGGGGACCCCTTTTTACATGTCCCCGGAACAGTGTTCCTCGAAACCCATCGACATCCGGTCGGATATCTACAGCCTTGGGGTGATTCTGTTCCAGATGCTGACCAAGGAAGTACCGTTCCGGGGCGATTCCTTCGGGGCCATCGTGACGGGGCACCTGATGCAGCCGCCGCCGAGCATCCGGGCGCGCAATTCGGCGGTCAGCGAGGCGCTCGAAAGCGTCGTGCTGCGGGCCATGTCGAAAAATCCGGCGAACCGCCAGCAGACCGCCGCCCAGCTCATGGCCGAAATGGAAGCGGCGGTGCATCCGGCCAGCGCTTCCAGCCCCTCGAATCCGGTGATTTCCGCGCCGCTCGCCGCCGTGCTGTCGCTGCGAACCACGCCGGGAAGCTGCGAGGTCTACGTGGACGGCGATTTCAGGGGAAAAACGAGCGCCGGGGGAACCCTCGAAATCCGGCTCGAACCGGGCGAATACCGGCTGAAATTTTCCGCGCCGGGCTGGAACGACCACTCGCGAACGGTCCGGATGGGTGACACGAACCAGTCCTTCGAGGTTTCGCTGACCCATAAAACGCTTTCTGGGACCCACCCCGTGGCCCGCCCCGATTTCAGGCCGCCCTCGACCGGGCCGCTCCGGTCGTCTCAATCATCCGCCCCGGTCCAGGAGTTCGAAACGCACTTTCAACCGACGTTTTCGGCGGGCGGCCTGATGATCGACCTGACCCTGGCGATGCTGTGCCTGGTCGGCATTCTGGGCGTCACGGTGGCCTTCCCCGCCGACCCCTGGTCGTTGAGAATGGACCGGTCCCTCTTTGGATTTTCCTGGTGGACCTCGGCGGGATGCTTCCTTTCGACCGTCACCATCCTGACCTGCCTGTTTCTTTCGGATTACGTTTTCGGTCACCGTCCGGTCCCGTTTCTGGCCTGGATCTTCAACCTCGCCAGGCTGGTTTTCCTGATTGCCTTTGTGGGACTGACCATCATCGGCTGCCTCGGCGGGCTGACGGGAAAATGGGAAATGCCGGCGTTCGCCTGGTTCACGATCCGGGCCTTCACGGTCATTCCCCTCGGACTGCTCTACCAAAGAGTGGCTTCCCGACGCCGGGCGGTAATCGTCTGAAACGAACGACAAAACGTTACCAAAAGAAACGATTCCGGATTCCCGGCCTGTGACCCCGGACCGGTACCGCGCGCCCAGGAAGTCGCCAACCCCTTGTTTCAAAAGGCTTTCAATGTCTGGAGCCGGGAGGTGACGACTCTGGCGTCGGATTTGCTTCAATGACAACAAGCCATCAATTCGCGAGGTCGTTATGTCCACTCAGAATCTTGCCGGATTCCGCCGGAACGGTTTTTCCCTGGTTGAACTGCTGGTCGTGGTTTCCCTGATCGGGATTCTGGCCGCGATTTCCGGGGTTTCCTACAAACGGTATCAAAAGTCCATTCAGGCGGATGAAGTCGGCAGCGAACTCACCCAGAAGATTCGGGAAGTCCGGGCCAAGGCCATGGCGGATCGGGCCACCTATCAAATTGTGCTGGTCCGTGATCCGGTGGCCACCTCGGACGCCTACGTCATCGCACGCTTTCCAGACAACCCGGCCTTTCCTCCCCAGGTGGTGCGCCTGCCCACCGGGTGGCGCTTCGAGTTGTTCACCGGGACGCCGACACCTCCGACCACCGTCCTTCGACTGGTTGAAACCACGTTCGCCACGGCGGTCCCGACGACCATTCTGGACGACCTCCGGGTCAATCTTCCCGGAAAAGTCGCCACCTA
>JAAFHI010000029.1 GCA_013298335.1 Actinomycetota bacterium | reverse complement strand
GATCGTCACCCAGCCGGTCCAGACGGTCGTCTTCCAGATCGGCTGGCACGGGCCGTCCATCGGGAAGGACAACGCCGGCACCTACGCGGCGGACGTCTTCTCCTTCATTCTCCGCCAGCCGAACTCGCGCTTTCAGCGGGCGCTCGCCGATTCGGGGCTGACCAACGGGGTGGACGTTTCCTACTACACCCAGCGCAACGTCGGCCCGATTACGCTCACCGCCCAGATGTCGCCCGAAAAGGCGCAGGCGGCGATCAAGGCGATCTACGCCGAGGTCGCGCATTTCTCCGACCCGGACTACTTCACCGACGAGCAGCTCGAAACCGCGAAATCGCTGCTCGAAGCCGACGACCTCTATTCGCGGGAAAAAGTGAGCGAACACATCCATTCGCTCAGTTTCTGGTGGGCTTCGACGGGTCTTGACTACTTCCGCGGCTATCTTCCGAACCTGCGCAAGACCTCGCGGGCCGACATCCAGCGCTACGTCAAGCAGTACATTCAGGGAAAACCCCACATCTCCGCCGTGATTCTGTCGGAAGAAGCCCAGCGAACCGCCAAACTCGGCGAACGTGATCTGATTGGACAATGAAGAAGACCTGGAGACAGGGAGACAAGGAGACCGGGAGGGTGAAGTTCCTGATTAAAAGGGATTGACGGGTAAAACCAGTTCGGAAGACTCCTTCATCCTTCATCCTTCATCCTTCATCCTTCATCCTTCATCCTTCATCCTTCATCCTTCTCCTGAAACCCGAAACCCGACACCTTTTCCCATGCCTTTTGAACTCACCATCGAACGCCTCGTCTACGGCGGAGACGGCATTGCCCGCGACGCCGACGGACGGACCGTGTTTGTGCCGGGCGTGGCGGCGGGCGAGCGCGTTTCGGTTGAAATCGTCGAGGAAAAGCCGAATTTCGCGCGGGCGCGGCTGGTCGAAATTCTTGAACCGTCGTCGTCGCGGCGGGTTGCGCCCTGTCCGCACTTCGGCGTCTGCGGCGGCTGTCAGGTGCAGTATCTCGACTACGCCGAGCAGGCGCGGGTAAAGGCGGAATTTGTCCGGGAAGCGCTGACCCGCGTCGGCAGGATTGCGTGGGAGACGCCGATTCCGATCGTCACGGCGGACGAATGGGGCTACCGCAATCGGGTGCAGTTCAAATTCGCGCCGGATGGCGACAGCGCCAAAGTCGGGTTCTACGTCGCCGGGTCGAACGACCTGCGGGAAGTCGAATCCTGTCCGCTGCTCGTACCGCCGCTCGATGCCGCGTTGGCGAAGTTGAAGGCCGACGGGCAGCCGTTCCGGTCGAAAACGCTCGATCTGGCCTGCGGCGATGGCGATGCAGTGGTGGCGTCGGACGACCGTTTCGGCCTGCCGGTCGGCGCGGTATCGCGGCGCATCGGCGATTTTACCTACCGCCACGACGCGAAGTGTTTTTTTCAGGTGAACCGTTTTCTGGCCGAAGCCCTTGTCCAGGAAGCGGTTCCGGACAATCTCGCGGGCGGACGGACGGCGGTTGATCTGTACGCTGGTGTCGGGTTGTTCACGTTGCCGCTTGCGCGGCGGTTCGACCGGGTTCACGCAGTCGAGGAAGCGCCGTCGTCGGGGAAGTTCGCGCTTGAAAACCTTTCGGCCAACCGGATTGAAAACGTGACCTACGCCGCGCGTTCCTGCGAACGCTGGCTGCGCGAAGCGGGTTTGAAACTGGCCGGGAAGGTGGATTTTCTGCTCGTCGATCCGCCCCGCGCGGGGCTGACGAACGCTGTTCGCGCCGGGGTTGCCGAACTGAAACCGCGCCGACTGACCTACGTTTCGTGCGACCCGACGACGCTCGCCCGCGATGCGAAGTTTTTCATCGAAAAAGGCTACCGGCTGGAAACGGTCACGGCGCTCGACCTGTTTCCGCAGACGTTCCACGTCGAAACCGTCGCGACGTTTTCCCTCGGTTAGCCCGCCTGAGAGACGCGCCTCCGTTGGACATCGCCTGCCCTCCGCGGGCGGCACATGTATTAAGGATCGCGCGCGTACGATGAACGATTCTTCAAAGTTCCAGAATCCGGGATCCATCCGCCCATCCGGCCATCCGCCCTGCCCTCAAGGACAGGGCTATTCCTTTCAAGCCCCGTAAACGGGGCTAACGTATTGAAAGTAGAAGTATTAAGCCCTTAAAAAATTAAATTGGTCATCACGACCCTGCCGGGATTGAAGAGGCGCGGATGCGCCACCAGATAATGGCCCTGCCCGTTAGGGAGGGGGGGCGTGGCGGAGAAAAATCGTGAGCCGCGTCAGCGGCGGCACTTGCGGTTTTTGTGCCGCGCCGTTGGCGATCCGGCGCCCGGTTGCCGAACGTCCCACACCCTCACGGGCGGGGCTATTGTCTGGCGGTGCATTCGCGCCTCTTCAAATCCGACGGTTGAATCACCCCCCGGAAAGTTTTCGATTGACGCCCGGTACTGGTTCGCGGATGGTTTTCCACGAAGAATCAGCCCTTTTTTCAGTTTCAACATTGCTTCGTTCGAAGGAGGCACTCGGCCATGCGTCGTTTCGTCCTGCGTCTTGCCGTTCCGTTCGTCGTTTTCGTCGGTCTGTGCGTCGTCACCGTCGGTTCCGGTCCGTCGCGGCGGTTGTCGCAGGCGGCGACCCGCACCACCCACAAGGTCATCGTGCGGGGGGCGAGCGCGAAATCCGCCGCCGTGCAGCCGGGTGTTCGGACGGTGGCCGAATACGACGGTTTTCGCGTGGTCGAAGTCCCGGACGCCGGGTTGAACGCGGTGAAAAGCCTGCCCGGCGCGACCGTACGCGACGATTTCGACTTTGTTCTTCTGAATACGCGGTCCATCGACACAGCGGCGGAGGGAAATGTGAAGCGGGCGGCGCTTCCGATGGGGCCGGGGCTGCATCTGGTGCAGTTCGCCGGGCCGATTCGCCCCGAGTGGTACGCCGCGCTCACGGCCACCGGCGCGCGTATCGTCAATTCTGTGCCGAGCAACGCGCTGCTCGTCTTCGTTTCGGGGACGCAGCGCGAGGCGGTCCGAAATTTCGCGTCCCAAAACACATTCGTTCAGTGGAATGCGCCGCTCCAGCCTTCCGACAAGCTGCAACCCGAACTGGCGACGGCGAAAACCGACACGTTTGCCGTTCAACTGGTGCGCGATCCGGCGATGAACGCGGCGTCGCGCGATTTGGTGAAGAAACTGAACGGGGAAGGGAAGACCATCGAGTTCGGCTCGGCGGATTTCGTGAATCTCGTCTTCCACGCCGCGCCGGATGCGCTCGCGACGCTCGCCGCGCTGCCGGATGTCGTTTCAATCGCGCCGTTCGGCGAACCGGCCCAGTGCGACGAACGCCAGGCGGTACTCTGCGCCGGTCTCGTTTCGGGCGGCCAGCCGGTGCCGACCGATTACGCGGCGCTGCTCGCGTCGTGGGGTTTTACCCAGTCGCAGTTTGACGCCTCGAACCTCGCGGTAGACGTCACCGACAGCGGTTTCGACAACGGCACGACCTCGCCCTTCCATTTCGGACTGCTGCGCGGCGGCTTCGGCGGGACGAGCCGGGTCGCTTACACCAGAGTTTTCGGCACGCCGGGGACCTCCGCCGGACGCGGCTGCGACGGTCACGGCAATCTGTGCGGCCACATCGTCGCCGGAAACGTCGTCACCACGCCGCCGGGGTCGAGTCTCCACACTGACGAACTCGGTTTTCGCTACGGCATGGGGATTGCGCCGTTTGTGAAAATCGGTTCATCGGTGATTTTCGACCCGAACTTCACCGGGACGGGCAATTTTTCGGGTATTCAGTCCGGGGCCTACACCGACGGCGCGCGGGTGAGTTCGAACAGTTGGGAATCGAGCGGCAACGGCGTCTATTCCGGACTGGCCCAGTTGTATGACGGCCTCGTGCGTGATGCGCAGTCGGGCACGGCGGGCAATCAGGAAATGACGATCGCCTTTGCCGCCGGAAATTCGGGCGGCGGCGGAACGGTCCGTCCGCCCGCGACCGGCAAGAACGTGATTACCGTCGGCGGTTCGGAAAACTACCGGATTCTCGGGACGACCGACGGATGCAGCACCGGCGACGGCGTTTCCGACGACGCCAACTCGGTTTACAGCTCGTCGAGCCGCGGTCCGTGCAACGACGGACGCAACAAGCCCGACGTGGGTGCGCCCGCGACGCGCGTGACCGGCGGCGTGCCGCAATCGGCGACACCGGGACCGACCGGGACCGCCGGAACCTGCTTCGGTGTACCGTTTCCGCGCCTCTGCGGCACGAGTTTCATGAATCCGTTCTATCCCGAAACGACCCAGTGGACGACGATTTCCAACGGGACGAGCTTCGCCTGCCCGGCGGTAGCGGGTGGCGCGGCGCTCGTGCAGCAGCAGTTTTTGAACAATCCGAACTATCTGCGTGATTCGCGCGCGCCGGGTTCGACGGCGGCGAGCGCGGCGCTGACCAAGGCGTACCTCGTGAACAGCGCGCGCTATCTGACCGGCAACGGCGGCAACGACACGCTGCCGTCGGTCGCGCAGGGATTCGGCGCGATGAACCTCGGCACCGCCTTCGACGGAACGCCCCGGACGGTCCGCGATCAGGTGGCCGACGACACGTTCACGGGTAGCGGGCAGTCGCGGACGTTCAATCTGACCGTCGCTGACGCGACGAAACCGCTGCGGGTGACGCTCGCGTGGACCGATCCGCCGGGTTCGACGGTCGGAAACGCCTACGTCAACGATCTCGACCTGACGGTGACGGTCGGCGGCAATACCTACCTCGGCAACGTGTTCAGCGGCGCGAACTCGACGACCGGCGGCGCGGCGGATTTCCGCAACAACCTCGAAAACGTCTTTCTGCCCGCCGGATTGCCGGTCGGAACGCCCGTCACCGTGACCGTGACGGCGACCAACATCGCCGGAAACGGCGTGCCCGGCAACGCGGACGCGCTCGATCAGGACTTTGCGCTCGTGGCGACCAACGCGACGGATCTCCCGCTTCAGAACGCGAATGTCGGGCTGACGGTGACCGGCACGCAACTTGTGCCGTCGGCCTGCTCTCCGGGCTACGCCGAGGAAGTCGTGCTCAACGCGACGCTGACCAACGTCGGCGCGACGCCGCTTTCGGGCCTCACGTTCGAGGTCGTCGAACTTCGCGAAGCCAACGGAGTGCCGCCCGCGATTCCGTTCCGGTTGGTGACCGCCGACAACGCGACTTGTACGACGCGGGGGCTCGTCGGCGGGCGGCAGGCCGTTTCCGGCGGGACGCTCGCGCCGGGAGGGAGTCAGTCGGTGCAGTTCCGGATTGCGATTCCGGCCCGGCGGCGGCTCCGGTTTCTGGTGAACGTCCGGGGCGCGGGCGGCGGCTCGATGACCACGATGCGGACGAAATCCGGTTCCGCCGAACCGTCCTTCGGGTGGGAATTGTCCGGTGGAGAGGGTGCGTCCGGTCGGATGCAGGCCGTCGTTACCGTTCAATCGCGGCGGTCCGTTCGGTAGCCGAATCAGTTCCGGAGAGGGAAATTTTTCCGAACCTATTGGGAAATTTGGGAGATAGCCGTTTTCGCTCCCGAGTTTCCCGAGCGGTTCGGATTTCGTTTTTCCGTTTTTGCTGTCTTTCCTGTCACCGGAATGGTTTTTCCGGCCTGACAAAAAGGCTTCCCGGCCTGCTGGTGATGCCTTCAACCGAAATCTGTAGAAAATTCGCTAAGTTCAAGACAAAAAAACGTTTATTCTTCTTTCCGACGGCCTGATTTTTCTTGCTGCGATGCTTGACAGGTCGGGAATCGGCATCTAGCATCGAGCAGGGTGGAAAAATCGGGAAAATTGTGGAATATTGGGGAACTTTTTCCGCGCCCGACGAGCAAGGAATTGCCGATTTCATCCGGGCGTCCATGAGTGAGGTGCGCGGCGACATGTTTCGCGGAAACCACACAGCCCGAATCGACGAAAAGGGACGCCTCAAGATCCCGGTCGGGTTTTCGCGCACGCTTGAAGAGGAGTTCGGTCGGGAAGTTTTCATCACGAGTCTGACCGGCGACTGCGCGCGCATCTATCCGATGAAGGAGTGGATCGCGATTGAAAACCGGCTGTTGGCGCTCCCGTCGCTTGATCCGACGCGCCGGAAGTTTCTGGAGCGGACGAGTTATTTCGGTCAGACGTCGGAAGCCGACGGGCAGGGACGGGTGCTGGTGCCGTACCAGTTGCGCGCCCGGGCCGAACTGATCGGCGACGTGGCGATTCTCGGCGCGCTGACGTACCTGGAAGTGTGGAGCCTCGACCGGTTCGAGGCGCGGCTGATGGCCGATCCATTCACCGACGACGACGCGGCGGCGCTCGCCCGGCTAGGAATCTGAAATTCAAGGATGAGGGATGAGGGATGAGGGATGAAAAAAGGGTTTTGGGTTTTTGAAAATCAATCCCCGGACCCGGCGCTCGTTCCCCCAAACCGAAATTCATCCCTCATCCTTCATCCCTCATCCTTCTGCTTATGTCCGCGGTCTTTGAAAACCCTTCGGAAACGCCCTTCCCGCGGCACCTGTCGGTGCTGCCCGACGAAGTGCTCGAAGCGCTCGCGCCGGAACGGGGCGGGTGGTTCGTGGACTGCACGACCGGCCTCGGCGGGCACACCGAGGCGCTGCTTCGGGCGAATGACGCGGTTCGCGTCGTGGCGATTGACCGGGACCGCGAGGCGCTCGGGTTCGCCGAGCGGCGGCTCGCTCCCTTCGCGGGGCGCGTGACGTTCGTCCATCGGGACTACCGGGAACTGCCGGACGTCCTCGATGAACTGAAACTGCCGTCGGTCGCGGGCATTCTGGCCGATCTCGGCGTGTCGTCGTGGCAACTCGACGATGCCGAGCGCGGATTCAGCTTTCAGCGGTCGGGCGCGCTCGACATGCGCATGGACCGGACGCAGATGACCACGGCGGCGAAGCTCGTCAACGGGCTGCCGGAACGCGAACTGGCCGACGTGATTTTCGAGTTCGGCGAGGAGCGCCTCTCGCGGCGCATCGCCAAACGGATTGTCGAGGCCCGGCGCGTCGCTCCCATCGAAACGACGGCGCAACTGGCTGAAATCGTTCGGAAGTGCGTTCCGGTTCACGGCAAGCAGCGCATCGATCCGGCGACGCGGACCTTTCAGGCCATCCGCATCGCGGTCAATCGCGAACTCGACGAACTCGACGGTTTCGTGGCCGCCTGCGTCGAACGGCTCGCGCCGGGCGGACGGCTGGCGATCATCTCGTTTCATTCGCTCGAAGACCGGCTCATCAAGCATGCGATGCGGCGCGAAGCAGGGATGGCCCCGGAAGACGACACGCCGAGGTCGCAGATGGACTGGAATCTCGGAAAGCGTCCCGAGCCACGCGTGACGTTGATCTCGCGCAAGCCGGTGACGGCATCCGAAGCGGAGCAGGCGGCGAACCCGCGGGCCCGGAGCGCCAAAATGCGGGTGTGCGAAAAAATCGGTCCGGTCGTCGGACGGGCTGAATCGGGAAACAACAGGGAGTACGGCAAGAAATGAAGTTTGGATTAACGCGAAACGCTTTTTTATTGGTGACGATTGGATTGCTCGGAAGTACGTGGACGGTTTCGGCGGACAACCCGCCGGTTGCAGCCGCCAAAGCGGCGGATACGAAGGTTGAGTATCAACTGCTGGCGACCAACAAGACCTCCACTATGCAGAAGGAAATGAATGAAGCCGCCGCGAAGGGGTTTCGGTTCGGCGGCGTGATGGGCGGGCAGACGTCGTTCGGCGGTTCCGAAACCGTCGCGATCATGGTGAAGGACAGTCGGTCAACCCAGTCGGCGCCCTTTCGCTATCGGCTGCTGGCGACCAACAAGACCGGCACGATGCAGAAGGAACTGACCGAGGCCGGGAATGAAGGCTTCGAGTTCAAGGGACAGACGGTTTTCAAGACGACGTTCGGCGGACAGGAAGTGGTGGTCATTCTCGAGCGCGACCCGGATGCGAAGGTGGATGTCTGGGAATACAAACTGCTCGCGACGAAGAAGACCGGCACGATGCAGAAGGAACTTTCGGACGCCGGGGCCCAGGGCTATGAGTTCGTCGGGGTGACGGTCGCGGAAACGGCCTTCGCCGGAAATGAAGTGGTCTGCATTCTGCGTCGCCCGGTGCGGACGCGCTGAATATTCAAGGCAGCGAGGTTGTCATTCGGTTCTTTGACAGAGCCGGACGGGGGACGACCGGAACGAGCGAGGGGGTAATGTTGTACGTCAGGAAGTTACAGCCGACATGTATCGTCATCGCTATTCCACGCCCGTTCGGAACCGGAGTTACCGGCGTCCGCTGGATCTGTCCAAGCTGAAAAGCTGGCTGGCCACGATGGTGGTCGGAGCCACGCTGGCGCTTGGATTCGTTTTCGTGTCGTGGCAGCACGTCGAGGCGATGCGGCTGCAATACGAATCGGAGCGGCTCAAGCAGGAGTTACAGAAACTCGACGCCGACAAGCGTCGCCTGGAGACCGAGAAGCAGAAGAAGCTGGCCCCGGTCGCCCTCGATGAAGCCGCCCGGCGGCAGGGGCTGACCCAGCCGACCATCCAGCAGACGGTGGGCGCGGAGGTGAAGAAATGACGACGCGCAATGCCGCTCGGGTGGGAATGCCGATTCGGAACACGGTCGCGGCCAAGGCGACGCGCAAGATGACGCCGAAAGCCACGCCGAAGCTCAAGGCGCGGCTCGCGGCCATCGACTGGCGGCTGTATTTCGTCGGCGGCGTGATTGCAGTGTGGGCGGTGCTGGTCGCGGGCCGGCTCGTGCAGTTGCAGGTGTATCAGGCCGAGGCGCTGCGCGAGTTCGCCGACAAGCAGCAGCAGCGGATCATCGAGACGACGCCGCGTCGCGGACGGATCGTGGACCGGAACGGCAATGAACTGGCGTCGAGCATCGAGGTGCAGTCGGTCTACGTTTCGCCGAAGACGATTGACGCGCCCGATCAGTACGCCGAACCGCTCGCGAAGGCGCTCCACATGGAGAAGGACGTGGTTCTCCAGCGGTTGAAATCGACGAAGGCGTTCGTCGCGCTCAAGCGCAAGATTGAACCCGACGAGGCGGCGGCGGTGCAGGCGTTCGCGAAGACGCTCGAAGCGAAGGACCCGAAGCGGAAGGCGACGTGGTTGCAGTTCGTGAACGAGATGAAGCGGCAGTATCCGCAGAATCTGCTCGGGGCGCAGCTCGTCGGGTTCGTGAACTCGGAAGAGCAGGGACAGGCAGGCGTCGAGCGCTCGTTCGAGAAGCACCTCATCGGGCGGCCCGGTCGGGTGATGGTCGAACTGGACGCGCGCCGGACGCCGTTCAACACGGTCGAGCAGGCGCCGGAAGTCGGCCAGAGCCTGATTCTGACGGTGGACATGCGCATCCAGTACCAGGTGGAACGGATTCTGGCGCAGGCGGTGAAGTCGTCCGGAGCGAAGGGCGGAACGGTGGTGGTGATTCAGCCGTCCACCGGCGAGATTCTGGCGATGGCCTCGTCGGCGGGCGACGCGGTGAACGCGCCGATCGGGGACGAGAAGGAAATGCTCGACCGCTACCGCGCGAAAGGGGCGATGGATCACTACGAGCCGGGCTCGGCGTTCAAGATCATCACCTATTCGGCGGCGCTGGAAGAGAAGCTGATTACGCCGTCGCAGCGGGTGGATTGCCAGGGCGGTTCGATTACGGTCAACGGCCACACGGTACTCGACGGCGGGCGTTACGGGACGATGACCGCCGAGGAAGCGCTTTCGGTGTCGAGCAACGTGGCGGCCATCAAACTCGGGCGGCAACTGGGCCGCGAACGGATGTTGAAGTACGTGGATCGTTTCGGGTTCGGGCGGACGACCGGTTCGGGACTGCCGGGCGAATCCGCCGGGGGCGTCGGCCAGTGGAGCGACGCGCTGCTCGGGGCGCTGCCGATGGGGTACAGCGTCAATGTGACGCCGCTTCAGTTGTGCGCGGCGACGGCGGCGGTGGCCAACGACGGCGTCTACATCCAGCCGCGCATCGCGCGCCGCATCATCTCGTCGACCGGCGACGTGCTGCTCGACGTGACGGGTGAAAAACGCCGGATTCTGAGCGTGCAGACCGCCCAGGAAATGCGCCGGATGTTGCGGAGCGTGGTTGACAAGGGGACCGGGAAGGAAGCCCGGGTGAACGGCTTCACGACGGCGGGCAAGACCGGGACGTCCAAGAAGGTTGACCGCAAGACCGGGCGCTATTCGGAATCGCGCTATTCGGCCACCTTCGCGGGATTCGCCCCGGTGGCCCGGACGCCCGAAATCGCGGTGGTGGTCGTGATGGACGAGCCGCCGTTCGGACGCCATCACGGCGGGCAGGCCGCCGCGCCGGTGTTCCGGGAGGTGGTCGAGACGATCCTGCCGATGCTCGGAATCGCCCCGGACGCGCCCGCGCTGGCGAATGACGCGCAGGTGGCGCGCACGACGATTCCGGAAGAGGCCGACCCGTTTGACGGGCCGTCCTCGGAAGCGGTCGCGGCGGAGCGGAGACTCGCCGAATCGGGGGCCTCCACCGCGATGGCGTCACCCGCGGCGCCCGCGCCGACGCCGGTTTCGACGGCATCGGTGACGACGGTGGTGAGTGGCGCGGACAGTCCGCGCATGCCCGATTTGCGGGGGCAGGGGTTGCGCAGCGCGCTTCAGAAGTGCGCGGAACTCGGCATCCGGCTGGATGCCACGGGGTTCGGGGTGGTGGCGACGCAATCGCTCGCGCCCGGAACGCCGGTCGGTCCGGGTTCGGTCTGTCAGGTGAAGATGAGTCAGTAAAAACCCGAACCTGCTTTGGGTTTTCAGATCAAGGGTTTTGGGTTTCCGGCTGTGGATTTTCGACTTTTAACCTACGAACCAGGTATGACCGACATTCGTGACATTGCGGCCTCGATCGGCGGGCGGTTTTCCGGCCCCGCGGTCGAGGTGCGCGGCGTCACCCACAATGCCCAGGCGGCGGCGCCGGGGCTTATTTTCGCGGCGATTCAGGGCGCGAAAAGCGACGGTCATGCCTACATTCCGCAGGCCCTTGAACGCGGCGCGGTCGCCGTGCTTTCCGAGCGTCCGGCCCCGCCCGACTTTCCCGCCGCGTGGGTTCAGGTGGACGACATCCGGTTCGCGATGGCGCAGGCGGCCAACGCCGTCTACGGTCACCCGACGCGCGAACTCAAACTCGTCGGCATTACCGGCACCAACGGCAAAACCACCACGGTCTATCTGCTCGACGCGATTTTCCGCGCCGCCTACGGCAATTCGGCCATGTTGAGCACGGTCGAATACCGCATCGGCGACGATTCCGAAGTCGCCCGCCTGACCACGCCGGAAGCCTCGGAAGTCCAGGCGTTCATGCGGCGCGCGGTCGTGGCCGGATGCCCGGCGGCGGCGATGGAGGCATCATCGGTCGCGCTCGACGTGCATCGGGTGGCGGATGTGCGGTTCGCGGCGGCGATTTTCTCGAATCTCACGCAGGACCACCTCGATTACCACGGCACGATGGAGAACTACTTCGACGCCAAGCTGCGGCTGTTCGACGGACGCAACGGCGAGCTTCCCGGCGTAGCCGTGCTGAATCGCGACGATGACTACGGCGAGCGGATTTATGAAGCCGTAAAGGATCGCGTGCCGGTCGTCCGCTACGGACTGGCGAAGAGCGCCGAACGTCCGCTCGACTTCTGGCTCGATGCCTACGCGACGCATTCGTCGGGTCTGAAACTGACGGTTCACACACCGGATGGTCCGCTCGGGCTCCGGTCGCGACTGGTCGGGAAACCCCACGCCTACAACATTCTGGCGGCGACGGCGACGGCGCATGCGCTCGGCATCGCGCCCGAACACATCGCGGCGGGTGTGGCGGCGGCGGTCGTTCCCGGACGTTTCGAACTCGTCGATACCGGCGATCTCGGTTTTCTCGTGGCGGTCGATTACGCCCACACGCCCGATGCGGTCGTGAACGTGACCGGGTCGGCGCGGGCGCTCGCGGAAGAACGCGGCGGGCGGGTGATTACGCTTTTCGGATGCGGCGGCGACAAGGACCGCACCAAGCGTCCGCTGATGGCGAAGGCGGCGGCGGAAGGCAGCGATCTGGTGGTGATGACCTCCGACAATCCGCGCAGCGAATCGCCGGAAGCGATTCTCGACGACGCGGAAGTCGGTCTGCGCGACCTCGGCGTGCCGTATCACCGCATCGCCGACCGGCGCGAAGCCATCGAATTCGCCCTGCGGCAGGCCGGACCGGCGGATGTCGTCGTGCTGGCGGGCAAGGGCCATGAGACGTACCAGATTTTAAGTACCGGCACGATTCACTTCGATGATCGCGAGGAAGCGCGGGCAGTCCTGCAACGGCTTCCCGGAAAGGGGGCCGCGAATGCGCATTGAAGAACTCGCGGCACTCGCGGGCGTCACGAATCTGGCCGAACTGAGTCCCGAACTTCGGTCGCTCGAACCGGTCGGCTATTCCATCGACTCGCGGACGGTCGCGCCGGGCAA
>JAAFHI010000333.1 GCA_013298335.1 Actinomycetota bacterium | reverse complement strand
CGGTTCAATTCATGTCAATCGGCTTTTCACCTGAAACCCGATACCCGACACCCGAAACCTTTTAGGTTTTGAACCCGATACCCGAAACCCGAAACCTTTATGGCTTCGAAAGGGGAGCCGCAATCCCCAAAGCCCGGCGGTAAAATTCGCCATTGCCTTCTCCAAGCTCCATGAGAATGGCTCGCGCGTCGTGCCCGACGTTTGGTAACTCGGTATACACATGGGCGATTTTCAGGCTGGTCATTCGGTCATGGAACTGTCGGTTCAGTTCGCAGGTATCGTCTCGGTCTCCGACGGCTTGCCGGATGACGGTCTTCCGATTATGCAGGGACACCGCGGCGGTCTCGGCGAGGGTCCATGGACTGATTGCCTTGAAATAATTCAGGTCGTTACCGCACACGTCGCGAAGCAGGAGTTCTCGCAGCCGCGGGTTCTGTTGTGCCCTCGGACCTCGTAACTCCAGGTCAAAAGGCCCGCCCGCCAAAATCGAAATCCCAGAAAAGAGGTCCGGATGCCGAAAGCCTATCCTGGCCGCTCCATAGCCACCCATACTGAAACCCTCAAGGATGCGGCCCTCCGGCCTGGCAATGGTTCGGAACTTCCTGTCCACCTCGGGAATGAGTTCCGTGGTGAATACCGTCTCGACCGGCGCCGCACCATCCTTCGAATCGGCCCACAGGTGCCGGGGTAACCCGTTGACGAATACAACCATCATCGCCGGCACTTTGCCTGCCTGAATTGCATCATCAAAGATTTTGGCGATGGGCCGGACGCCGACGATTCCGCCCTCGGTCCCGTGTAACCAGTAAACCACCGGCAGACGAATTCCCGGCTTGTCGTACTCCGCCGGGGCGTAGACGTGATAACTCACTTTCCCGCCGATGGATTTACTGTCGAACGTCCGGAAGGTGACGCGCGGAGCGCGGGCCTCTTCCGTGACCCAGGGCAACGACCCATCCGGTGAGCCTTTTGAGATCTGTGCCAGGCCGACAGGCGGCGAGCAGAAAACCAGGCAGAAAACCGCCAACCAAATGACTCGCATCCGTATGCCCCTCTCGCCGAATTAGAATGAGACAAAAACCGGGATTGTTTTATCCGCCGGCACATGGCCGAACATGGACAGGCGGGGATTTCTTCCATTCGAAATGGGGAGCGGGTTGCCGATGGAATCCAGTCCACGTCCGAAGCGCTGTGGCGAGACTCCAACTGAACTGGAAAGCCACACCCATTTGAAAACCGCTTTCGCTGTAAAGCAACCAGCACCTGATTTTTCAATTGCCCTTATAGAGAGCAAAAAAGAAAAAAAAGCCTGACTCATTCAGTGACAACTGCCAGTCATTGAAGGAATTGGGAGTTTCAACCGGTTTTCCGAAAAAAACAGCGAGTAACGGTTCAGAGTCTCCCGCTTTAGCGGGAAAAAAGCGCGGCAGCCGGACATTTTCCGAGGAAAAATCAGGCTTCGCCCATGATTTTTCGGGAAAGGAGGCGGCAAAATGGTCGAATTTCCGAAATTCTCCCCGCTAAAGCGGAGGACTCTGAACAGTTACAAATGCGGAAATGGTTCGAATGGAATCGCCCCATCCTTCTTCACGCTTCGCGTTTCAACAGCAGATGCAGGAAAAACGGCGCCCCGATGACGGCGGTGACAATGCCGAGGCGGATTTCCTGCGGATGGTTGAGGGTGCGGGCGAGCAGGTCGGCGACGATGACGAGGATGGCCCCGAGCAGGGCGCTGGCGGGAAGCAGTTTCCGGTGTTTTGGGCCGATGAGCAGGCGGACAATATGCGGAACGACCAGTCCGATGAAGCCGACGACCCCGCTGACAGCAACCGCGCCGCCGGTGAGGAGCGCCGCGCCGACGAGGACCGTCCGTTTGACGGTTTCAATGTCCACTCCGAGCGAACGGGCGGTTTCCTCGCCGGAGAGCAGGATGTCGAGTTCGCGGGCGTGGATCGTGGCAATCAGCGCGCCGATGAGAAAACAGGGCAAAATCAGCAGGACGTGCGACCAGAGGCGGCTGTCGAGTCCGCCCATGAGCCAGAACGTGATTTCCTGTCCGACTTCCCATTTCACCCAGGCCATTGAAATGACAAGGGATGTGAGCGCACCGATGAGCGCGCTGACGGCGACGCCCGCCAGAAGAAGCGTCGAAACCGGCGTTCGTCCGCGGCGGGTGGCGATGGCGTAGACGAAAAAGAGCGTCGCGAAACTGCCGATGAACGAGAAAAGCGGGATGTAGAACATCGACCGGACGGACAGTCCGGCGGCAATCGCGACAACCGCGCCGAACGCCCCGCCCGCGCTCGTGCCGGTGATGTCGGGCGAGGCGAGCGGATTCCGGAACAACCCCTGCATCTGGGCGCCGACCAGTCCGAGGGACGCGCCGACCAAAGCCGCCACGACGACGCGGGGCATCCGCAACTGCCAGATCACGACGGCATCGGCGGGCAGAATCGAGGAAACGTCCACCCATCCGGTCGGGAGAACCTGAACCGCCAGAATCTTCAGAATGCTGACGGGCGGGATGAACACGCTGCCGATGGCCACCGCCAGCACGGCAACCGTGATGAGGGCGAGAAAACCGAGAAGAAAAAAGGATGAAGGATGAAGGATGAAGGATGAAAAAGAGGAAATGGACAGAGGTTTGGAAAAAATCGATGCCACGCCCGATTTGGGCGCCTTTTTCTCGACGAGCACGGGAAATACGACCGGTTTTCCGGTTTGAACCTCTTCATTCATCCTTCATCCCTCATCCTTCATCCTTTACCTGCATCCTTCATCCTTTACCTGCATCCTTCATCCTTTACCTGCATCCTTCATCCTTTACCTGAAGAGTCCGTCGGCAATCTGTTCGATGCAATCGGCGATGTTGTGGGAAATCGCGGTGAAGGCCCGGCTTTCAACCACGATGATCCGTTCGGGTTTTCCGGCGGGAGACGCCGCAACCGCCGGATTCTGCAACAATTTCCGGCGTACGTCTTCCGCGCGCCCCGGCTGCGCGCTGGCCACGATGTACTCCGGCTTCCAGCGGGTCAACTGTTCGCTGCTGACCTGCGCAAAACCGTTGACGCCGTTTTCGGCGGCGACATTGACGCAATTCAGCGACTTCAAAACGTCATCGAAACTGGTCCCCGCCCCGGCGGTGTCGTTCGACGCGCTGTAGGAAAGCACCCGCAGCCGTTTTCCGCTCGCGACGGCCTTGCGGTTGGCAGCGGAAATCCGGTTTTCCATCCTGTTTATGAGCGCCGCCGCCTGATCTTCGCAGCCGGTCGCCGAGCCGAGCGCGCGGATGTTGGATTTGATATCGGCGATGGAGTCGAAGTGCGAAAAACGGAACACCGGCGCGCCCGACGTCTTCAGAAGCTGCACCAGTTCGGCCCGGCTGTAGCTGGCCACGAAAATCATGTCCGGCTGGAGTTTCAGGATTTCCTCGGCGCTGTTGGTACAGCGGGCTTTGACCAATTTCGCCTTTTCGGCGCAAAAGCTGTACTTCGGATCGTCGGCGACTTCGCTCAACGCTACAAGTCGTTCATTTGGAACAATTTCCAGCAGAATTTCATCGGTCGCGAGCGTCTGGGAGACGATTCTGAGCGGCGCTTTGGGAATTGAAACGTTTTCCCCGGCACCATCGGTCATCGTTTTCGGGAAACCCGGCTTCGTCGTGGCTTCCGGTCCGGCGGTCGTTTTGTACCCGAACCGGCGAAACCCTTCGATGCCCCCCACGACAAGGAAAACAGCAAAAAGCACACCTAAAAACAGAAATATCGGAGAACGTGATTTCATGATCAGCAGTCAGCAGTCAGTGGCCAGCAGAGGGCGCGGAGCGTCCGAAAGATCGTTAGCCTATGGCGTGAGCCATAGGAAATGAAGGATGAAGGATGAAGGATGAAGGATGAAGGATGAAGGATGAAGGATGAAGGATGAAGGAAATGGTCAGTTTTCAGTTTGCTTTGTCAATCATTTTTGAGGGGGAGGGCAGCGTTTTTTTCATCCCTCATCCTTCATCCCTCATCCTTTTCTTCTTCATCCTTCCGCCTTCATCCTTCATCCTTTCTTAAAACCGGAACGTTGCCCCGCCGGTGAAGGTCGCCCCGGGGGTACGGAAGCCGCTTTCGGAGTATTTCCGGTCGGTGAGGTTATCGACCTTGACGTACATGCGGAGCGTCCGGTCGCCGAGCGGGTGGTTGTACCCGAAGACGACGTCGGCTTTCTTCAAACCTTCAAATCGGAAAACCCGCGTGGCAAAGGTCGCCGAGTCGAAATACGGCGACAGGTAATCGCTGGCGGCGAAGTAATCCACCGTCACATCGAACTTTTTGGCGAAAAACTGCGTCACGGTCAGCCCGAACGAGTGATTCGGCAGGTTGAACGCCCGAACCTGGCCGCTCGTCGTCTTGCGGTTGTCGGAATTGACGTAGGTGTAGGAGGCCGTCACCGACGTGGTCCGGGTGGGCCGGGCCTGAACGCTGAGTTCTGCGCCGCGCGCGATGCCCCCGCCGGTGTTGAGGTAGCCGCCGAACGTCCGCCCGAACGGATCGGGCTGCGGCGACGGTCCGAAATCGATCACTTCCTGCAACCTGGTGTAGTAGTAGGTCGCGCCGATTTTCAGTCGGTCGTGAAACAGCGACTGGTCGACACCCGCGTCGGCGGCGATGGACCGTTCCGACCGGAGGCGCGGATCGCCGAAATTCCCGAACGGCGAGTTGCCGTAGCGTTCATAAAGCGAGGGCACCCGGTAGCCGTTTCCGACATGGGCCCGGATTTTCGTCCCGGTCGAGCGAAAGAAGTAGGCCGCCGAACCGTCGCCCGTGAAGGCGGTATTCGGAGTGACCGCCGTCGAGCCGGTGTAGGGATTGGTCAAACCGTCGAAAACCGGACGCGACAGGTTGAAACTCTGCGACCGGAAGGCCAGCGAAAGCTGAAACCGGTCTTCGTGGAGGCGGAGCTGCTCCTGAATGTAGAAGGTGTTGCTCTTCTGAATCGCCCTGGTCAGGTTGTTGGTCCGGAAGTCGGCGACTGGATTGTCGTCGGTGTTCCGGTTGGCATAGCCCTCGCGTTCGAATTCATAACCGACCGAAACGAGCGAATGCCGAC
>JAAFHI010000887.1 GCA_013298335.1 Actinomycetota bacterium | reverse complement strand
TGGGGTTTCATTCCTTCTCGGACCCGAAAATGACCAGTCGGGCCGGTTGATCAGCCGCGGCTGTGTGGGCAATCGTCAAAACCACTCGCTGACTCAACCCGAGTGACTGAGTAGTAAAGGCAACGGCAAACCACCTTCGGTCTCCTGGCTTGAGCACCGCTTCACCCACCGTTTTGAGTTTGAGTATTTCCACCGTTTCAAGATTCAGGGGTTTGCCTGCGGGGCCGGTTTCAAGTTTGATCACCGGATGGGTGGGAATCAGTTGAATGGGCGTTTTCCCGGAATTGCGAACCGCAACGAGGACGCACTGAATCGCTCGTTTCTTGAAGGTCAATTTGGGTGTGATGAAAACGGTTTCCCGACCGGATAAGGCAATTCCTTGAACGGGCCTCGAAAACTTCACGGGGGCGGTGTGATTGGTCGAAACCAATTGCAGCATTTGATCCAAAACGGAATCGACCAGTCCCGGCGTTTCCGGGTCATCAACCATGACAAACTGGTCATAGTTATCGGCCTCGAGGAAATCACCCAGTACTGGAAAAGTTACACCCGTTGACGGTTTCGGGTCTGAATCAGGAATCGAAGATTGCTCTGGAACTTTGAAAATTGCCGGACGGGGTGTCGCCGTGGGCACCTTAGACGAAGGTGGAAGAACCGGGCCAGGCAAAGTCGTAGTATCTGAAGTACCGACCGGACTCTTGGCCCCGGATTTCCCTTCGTCCGGAATCGGGGAGGTCGAACTCGGGACCACGGGATTGTTTTTTGCGACCGTCGGCGGGTTCGAATCAACCGGGAAAGGTTCTTTCTGGTCTGTCAGAACGGTTGCGAGGCCGGCTTTGGCCCGTGCCTGGATAATCTGGTTGGTGTCATAACTGACGACGACACGGTTGGCATTCCTGGCCACATCCGCAACCGGAAAAACCTGTATCGTGACGATCAGTCCGGAGACCATCTGGACAGTCAGAATTGCACGACACTTTGATGGCCCCTTCACGGAGAAAGCTGGTCCGGGACGCAGGACAAGCGGGTCATGCGGGCCTCTCCGGCTACTGTCAACGACCAGCACGTCCTGGGGAGACACCTGCGCCTCCCCTCCACCAACCATTCCGACGGATACACCGGGATGGACCAAATACAACCGATCAGTCGCAGGAAACTCGATCAGGCACACACCAGTCTCAGCGAGACCGATTTTGATCTGCGCGGTCGTGGTTGAAACCTGCATCGTTGATTCGCCGGTTAAGAGACCGGTTGGAATATCGACCGATACCGCCGGTCGCTGTCCTTTACGTTTTTGTGCGTGAACGGGTTGAAAAAAAAGACAGGTGATCAAAATCAAAATCGGAAGACGTTTCATTGCGCCCCTCCGATTTCGCGATCTTCAAGGCGGGCAACCCGGAAGCCGGACCGGAGATTTTCATCGGTCCGTCCAGCCGAGTCTGCCACGAGCTTGAAGGTGACTTCGATCTGGCGTGTAACTTCAATCGGCTTCCCGTCAACGACTTTGGTCAACTTCTGAGTGCCGATGACACGAACCGAAAAATTGTCCCTGGGGTCGACAATTTCGGACTGGATCGTCCAGACAGCCTGATGGGACTCTTTCCTCTCGGTTTCCAATCGTCGTTCCTGTCCGAGACGGGCGGCAAAATCTCTCGCCGTACCGGGCACCATGAGCCGGATGCACCGCTCGATGTCGGCGGCACGATTCGCCGGATTGATCCCGTAATAGCCATCGGTCCATTTCCGTACGGCAAATAAGGCGTCCGAGGTCGTCAACCGATCCGGCATCATCGAAGCTGAAGGGGTATCCCCGAAAGTTCGGTTATCAACCGTGATGACCTGCCCTGACGAGCGATCGACCACAATCCGGTCAGGACGTCGCCAATAGAGATAGACATTCGCGCACATCGAGCAAACACAAAAGAAAATCACCGAGAGCAGTGCGAAGGATAGACGGCGATTGACTTCGATATCGGTCGGATCACGATAGATCACGCGCGCCGGAGTCTGAGGATTCTGGGATGTATTATCGGCTGTCATCGTTGATTACCTGCGACCCAGGAAACGGAACGGGTGTACCTGATATCGGGACGAGACGCATCGCCCTGCCCTGAGCCGTTTTTCCCCAAACTTCTTTCGCTTGGATTGCTCTGGACGACGCGTCCCGCCTTTGCCTGGCCGGTATGAACCGTCTGAAATGACGGGACCGGCGTTTTCGAGCGGCTCAGAATTGCCGCGACATACTTTTGGGTTTCAGCAATATTGGGAACCCGCCCCTCCCGCAGTGACCTGCGGTTTTCGCCGGCGTTGTATCCGGCCAGAGCGAGGTCGTAGCGCCCCCTGAATCGGTCAAGGAGGTCGCGCATATAGCGCCCTTGCGCATCAATCGATTTGCCATAATCGAAGCGCTCGTCGGTAAAAGGATTGCCGGTGACCACGAGACCGTAACGTCTTGCGGTCGCCGGCATGAATTGAGCTGGCCCCGCGGCCCCGGCGGGTGAAATCGCGTT
>JAAFHI010000993.1 GCA_013298335.1 Actinomycetota bacterium | reverse complement strand
GGATCACGCCCTCGGACCGGTACGCATGGGCGATGTCGGCGTGGTATTCCAGAAATATCCGCTGTTTGAAGACATCCCCGTCCTCGACAACCTGATCGAGCCGGTCGTACGGCGCGGCGCGATGAAGCGCGACGAAGCGAAGAAGCAGGCGCTGCACTACCTTGACGAGTTCGATCTGGTCAAACAGGGGCTTTCCTATCCCGCGCAGCTTTCCGGCGGACAGCGCCAGCGGGTTTCGCTCCTTCAGCAGTTGATGGGTGACCGGACGTTCATCATTCTCGATGAACCGTTTTCGGGACTCGACCCGGTCAACATCACCAACGCCGTCAACCTGATCGTCAACATCGCGAGCAAGCACACGCTCAACACCTTCGTCATCATCACCCACGACGTGACGGCGGCGCTGGCGATTTCCGATCATGTGTATCTGCTCGGGCGTGACCGCGATGCAAACGGCGAGCCGGTTTCTGGGGCGCGGGTGCAAAAAGAGTACAACCTGATTGCCGAAGGGCTCGCCTATCGGGAAAACATCGAGGATTTGCCGCGATTTTCCGAAATTCGCAAGGAAATCAAACTGGTGGAATTTCCCAAGTTGTAATGTTCGACTAGAATCCGCGCCATTCACAGGAAAACCGCGGGATTCAACGGAGTGCGAGATTTCGCCAATGTCTGATCAGGACATCAATTACGTCAAGGAAGTGTTCAAAAGCGACATCAACCTCGGTTTTATCGGGGTCATGGCGTTTCTGATGCTCGTCGTCAGTTTCTGGGGCTTTCTTCCGCTGTTGTTCGCGGGCGAAATCGCCGCGCTGTTTCTGGCCCAGAACTCCCGCGTGCAGCGGCTCATCCGTTCGCGGCTGAACCGGCACAAGGCGCTCGAATCGGTCGAGGCCGAAGTCGAAATCGTCAAGAACCTTCCCGGCGACTATCAGGCCGAGTACCACTCGGTCCGGCATCTCTGCGAGGAAATCGAGCGGCGGTCGCTCGAACTCGACGCTTCCCGGAAGAACATTCTGCTTTCGGGGATGATCGAAAAACTGTCGTCGTTTCGGTACGACTACGCCCGGATGCTCCGCGCCCGCTACCTGCTTTCGACCCGCAACTACCGCAACCTCGAAACCGTCCTGAAAAATCAGATCGACCGGGCCAAGGACAGTATCGAGCGCGAGAAATCCGCCCAGGTCAGGCAGGCGCTGGCGCAGAACCTCTCGATTCTCACCCAGCGCCAGGATCGCGTCCGCAAACTCGACGAACTCGTCCGGCTGCTCGACGCCCGCCAGCAGACCATCAAGAACTCCCTGAGTCTCATTCAGGACGAGGTCTATTCCTTCACCGACGTTTCGGGCATCACCGGGATGGTCGACAACCTGCTGACGACCATCAAGATTTCGGACGATTTCCGGACCACGTTCAACGACGTACTCGCCGTTGAACTTCCGTCCGACAGCATCACCGAATTTGAACGCGAGTTGAGCGCCCAGGCCGACGATTCCGAAAGAGATGACGACCGCCGGCCCCCGCGCGAGCGGCTGCGGCGGGTGAAATGATTTTCGATTGACGATGATTGACGATTTTCGATTTTGAAAAGGGAAGAACGCATGAGCGATCCGAAACAGAACAAACGTTCGACTGAGGACATTCTCCGCGAGATGGAATCCGTCGCGGAGGGCCAGTCGCAACCGGCCAAAGAGAAACCGACCACCGGGACGCTCCGGTCGTTTCTGGATTTTTTTGTGAAAGTCGTGCCGGATGAAGAGGAAGCGCCGTCGTCCGACAGTGCGCCGCGCCGCGAGCCGCCGTTGCCTGCGGGGGCAGTTTCGAGCACGCCGACGCGGGTGTCGGATCTGGTGGCCAACGAGCCGGCGCCGCACTTTGCGCCGTCCGCCGTGGATGAAGCCGATCTGGCGCAAAAGCCGTTCGATGAAATCTATGCCGAAGCGGGCATCGGGGATTCGCCCTGTTCGGTGAACGAACTCGAAACCCTGCTGAACAATCCCACCATCATCAACCAGCCGATGAGCATCAAGATCGTCGCGGTTAATCTGGCGTTGTCGGCAAAGGGCGTGTCGGTCGAAGCGCCGATTTCCGATGCGGTCCGCCGGGATCGCGCACTTGATGCCTTCCAGAAAATGCTGGTTGAAAGATCGCGCGCCATCGAGCAGGACAACGCCGCCAAAATTCAGGCGGTCACGAAGGAAATCGAAGCCTACCTCAAGCAGAAACAGGCGGAAGTGGATGC
>JAAFHI010000484.1 GCA_013298335.1 Actinomycetota bacterium | reverse complement strand
TATCCTGTTCCGAATACAACTCGGGAAGGACCTTCCCGTTGACCTTGACGTTGTAGCTCATTGTTTTTGTACCTCAATGGGGCGGATATACGGACGGATCAGAGATCACATTCCCGGTTCATCAAATCCAGTGCGGAGTGATTCAGCGATTAACGCCCCATTCTTCTCCGGAAGTCCGCCTCCTCCATCTGTTGCCGTCTTCTCAGTTCCTCTTCGCGTTCATGAAGCTCGCGCATTCTCATTTCTTGTATTTCCCGGTCCTTTTTGGCCGCATCCGCCCGCCGCTGCTCTTCTTCCGTGAGAGGGATGTCTGCCACGCCCACCATGGGCGGGCAACTTGCGTTTGCCAGGTCGTCTGTCTTTATTGAGCGGCGGATGACGCCCGTCTGATCAAGAAAGTAGCTGTACTCTCCCGATCGGGGAAAACCTTTACTGTCCACCGGAGCGATGACGATCAGAAAACCTGCCACGCTTGTCGAGGATCGATTCATGGTTTCGAACTTGATGGCCTTGAACCCTTCCACCGGGGTGTCTTCAAGTTTTGAGGCATCCCCGAGGAGTCCCTCCTTGCCAAGCTTTGCGAGCGAGTCGGCGTAATCCCCGCGTCCGACTCCTGATTCATAAATCGCTTGGGCCATGTTGATTTCCCTGAGCAGGCGCTGCGCTTGTTGGTCCTTCTCGGCTTGACCTCGAAACAGGCCCTTCCCCATTCCCGGAATGACCACGATCAGGGCAAAGGCGACGACGAGTCCGATGGAACTGGTGACGATTCCATTGATGGCGAGCCCCTTCCCCCCGTAGGTTGACGGTTCGCCCTGAACCTGCCGCAGGGCAATGATCGCGACGACCAGACCACCCAGGGACACAATCGTTCCAAAGATGTGGAAGAAGGGCACGCAGAACAGACCGACGATTCCGAGGCCGACGCCGAGGAGACCCATGCTGGTCTTGGAGGGGGGCTTGTAATCGCCTTCCCACCCGCCGGGAAATCCCGGCTGGCCATATTCCTGACCCGGTGGAGGCGGGAAGTCGGACTGATATTGAACGGGCGGCGGCTCGGGCTGGTATGCCTGGACCGGAGGGAGTTCCACCCCCGGCGGCAGTGCCGGAACCGGCGGCGGTTCGGGTTCGCCGAGAAACCGCGCGAGGGAGATGAATTCCTGAGTCCCCTCGGGCGCAACTTCGACGTCGGCCTGATATTCACGCCAACCGGGGGCATACCCACGAATGTCGGCCTCCGCGTAGACTTCCTCAAGGACGTAGTCGTTGACTTTGACGTGATAGCGCATGCGTCTTTCCAGATATGGCTGGTTTCCCGGTCACCGAGTGTCAATGAACGGTCGTACTGTGTTTGACTGACAATGGTAAGTCGAGATGAATGTTGCTGGCAAGTCCTGCTTTGGAACTGGAAAAAACAGGACGGTGGCGTGGGCGGCGGTGACGGTCCGGGAAGAGGGAATACCGGCGGTCGGGTTTGGGATATAGAGTGCGTGACACGCAACCAGTGAAACCGCGCAAATAGGGATACCCGCGATGCCTACCCGGAAACCCGACGACATCAAGAGTTCTGAGATCACGCCTGAAAAGACCTACCTTAACCGGCGGCAGTTCATGATGGGGGCCGGATTGGTCGGGTCACTGCTCGCGACCGGCGGACTGTATTCACGTTTTGCCGGTTCGAACCGCCGTTCACCCGCCGTTGCCGGGCCGAAGGGATTGACCATCGACACGCAGGCACCCATGGAGATTCCGAAGATCACGGACCCTCCGACGACCTACGAAGACGTCACCAACTACAACAATTTCTATGAGTTTTCGCCCGACAAAACCGATGTGGCCTACGAGGCCCGGAGCTTCGTCACCCGCCCCTGGACCGTGAAGGTCGGCGGACTGGTCAACCAGCCGAAAACCTTCGACATCGACGACATCCTGAAGATCGCGCCGCTCGAGGAACGCACCTACCGCATGCGCTGCGTGGAAGGCTGGTCGATGGTGATTCCCTGGGTCGGATTCCCGCTGGCGGCACTGCTCAAGCTGGTCGAGCCGAATTCGGCGGCGAAATTCGTCCGCTTCAAGACGTTGGTCGATCCGAAACAGATGCCCTCGCAGCGGACCGGTCTGCTCGACTGGCCCTATCGGGAAGGTCTGCGACTTGACGAAGCGATGCACCCGCTCGTCATTCTGGCGGTCGGTCTCTATGGCAAAACCCTCCCCAACCAGAACGGCGCGCCGCTCCGGCTCGTCGTGCCGTGGAAATACGGGTTCAAGGGAATCAAGTCGATTGTCGAAATCGAACTGACCTCGGAGCAACCTCTCACCACCTGGGGGCTGGAGAATCCGGCGGAGTACGGCTTCTACGCGAATGTCAATCCGGGGGTCGATCACCCCCGCTGGAGCCAGGCCACCGAGCGGCGGATCGGAGAGTACATCCGGCGCCCGACGCTGCTGTTCAACGGCTATGCCGAACAGGTCGCATCCCTTTATGCCGGAATGGATTTGCGGAAGTTCTACTGACGCAGGTAGATGAAGTCAAAGGCGTCAAGTTTCCGGTTGTAATTCCAGTCGGCTTTGGTATGCTTCCCCACGCTTCAGCGTTATCAAGCACTTCACGTCGTACAAATCAGGCAATCGTATTTCATCATTTCGCCCAAACGGCTTTTCATGACCCGTTTGATTGCGCATAGGGGTGTTTCCGATGAGCGCTTCCGCAAGCCGAATCCGCAAAATCCTTTCGAGTCTGGCTCTTTCCTTTCTGATCGCGTCCTTTCCGTTGTTGAGCGGTTGTGGACGCGGCAATGTATCGGGTTCCGGTGTGGTGATCACACCTGTCCCAAGTCCCGCGCCGCCCAATGTCGCCTTCTGCCCGACCCCGCCCAACACGATCGCCCTCACCGCCCCGCAGGTCACGACCATCGTGACGCAGGCGGTTACCCGGGCAGCCAACATGAACCGGCCCGCCACCATCATCGTCACGGACCGCGAGGCAAATATCCTCGCGTACTTCAGAATGACGAATGCCAACCCGGTAACCCGGATCACCGGGGGGCCGCTCAACAACGTACCGATTCCCGCCGAACTTGCCGCCATCTCGAAAGCCGGGACCTGTTCGTTTTTCGGTACGACCGGAAACGCCTTCACCCCGCGCACGGCCAGTTTCATCGTTCAGGAGCACGTTCCGCCGGGCATCAGCTTTTCTCCCGCCGGCCCGCTCTTCGGGGTGCAGTTTTCGAGTCTGCTGTTCAGTGACGTGAATCCCAAGCTGCCCCTCGGCCTTTCCGCCGATTCCGGTGCCGTGCCGCTGTACATCAACGGATTTGCGGTCGGCGGTATCGGCGTCGAACTCGACGGTCAGTACACCCTCGATCCGATTCCGAACGATAACGACCAGTCCGACGAGGAAATCATCGCGGTGGCCGGTTCGCGCGGCTTTGAAGCGCCGACCGACATTCGCGGCGACCGCATCACGGTTGACGGCGTGGACCTGAAGTTCCTCAATGCGCCCGCTCCCGTCGCCGAAACGGCGGTCAATCCGCTGCCGGGTTCCTTCCTCCCCATTCCGGCGTTCGGAGTTCCGAATACGCCGCGCGCCGGCACGCCGTACCTCGGCCCGGGCAGCCAGTTCACGTGCAGCACGCTGAACGGCAAGGCGGTTCGCGTCTTCGCGCCGTATCCGAACATCAACGGCAACGCCCAATTGACCGCCGCCGAAGTGCAGACGCTTCTGTTCCAGGCCATCCAGCAGGCCAACGTCACGCGCGCCGCAATCCGTCGCCCGCTCAACAGCTTCGCCGAAGTCAACGTTTCGGTCGTCGGGGCCGACGGCACCATCCTCGGTATTCGCGGAACGCCCGACGCGCCGATCTTCGGCCTCGATGTCTGTGTACAGAAAGCCCGGTCCGCCTGTTTCTTCAGCAGCCCGACCTGTGCGACGACGCTCAATGGTCAAGGGCTCGGTTCTTACGTCACGCGCGCCGCGGCGGACGGCATTTCCCTCAATGGCTCGATTGCCTTTACTTCCCGGTCCTACGGAAATCTCCATCGCCCGTTTTTCCCGGACGGCATCGACTGCACGGGCACCAATCCC
>JAAFHI010000779.1 GCA_013298335.1 Actinomycetota bacterium | reverse complement strand
CTTTCTGCTGCTCGTCGGCGTGGTCGCCGGGGCCATCTGGTGGGGACAGTATTCGCAGGCGCGGGCGGCGGCGGCGCGGACGGAAGGCATCATCCGCGCGGGCACGCCCGAGTTCGACGCCTATCTTCGCGACCAGAAACTCGTCATCAACAAGATCGAACGCTGGGAAGCCGAGGGCACGCTCGGCTGGCGCTACGACATTCAGTGCGTGGTGGACAACACCGGCGACCGCACCGTGACCGGCCTCGAAATGCGGGCCTTCGTGGTGGATTTCGATGAAAAGCCACTCGGCGAACGCATTTTCTACCCGATGTCGACGCAAAAGGTCGCCGCGCTCGCGCCGGGCCAGTCGCTCCCGGTCCGCATCGCCGTGGATGGCATCCGCGACAGCGGCAGCGTGATGGACGTCCGCATCGCCGTGCGCGGCGCGCGGTTCAAATAACGGAATCGCGTTGATTCCCACGTCCTCGCCAAAGCGCTCCGGACGTGGGCTAGATTCCATCCACGCCCGGCTACAAATCCAGTAACCCCAATAAAATCAAAAGAATATAGCCCACAGCCGGAGCGCTTTGGCGAGGCTGTGGGAAATAATGCGGGAAACAACGCGGTCAATGCGTTGCCAACAAATCGACATATTTTCCGCCCCCGATGATCAATTCCGGTTCGAAAAACCGCTTCCGAAAGTAGGGCGGGTCGCGGTCCTTGCATCGTGCGAATTGAAATTCCCTGGGCCGCGACTCGAATCATAAAAACCTTCCGGCAGACCGCGCCACGGTGCCTCCGAAAACCGGCGCGGGACTCACGCCGGGGTCACGGTTGCGGGCCGGGAAATGAACCGCTAACATCCCGCTTCACTCCAACCGTACAAATCCGACCGTCAACCCGCCCAGCGCGGGGAATCAAGGGGGCACCGCTTCTCAATGAGCGCCAATCCGAACGCGAACGCCAACTTCCAGCAGACGTTCAATCAGGTCCTGCAAATGATGCTGTCGGTCTCCGACAAGGTGAGCGATCTGATTTTCTCGCCCGGACGCCCCCCGCAGGTGGAACTGCTCGGGCAGTTGCGCGCCGTGAAGATTCAGGGACTGGAGCAACTGACGCCCGCGCACACGCAGGCCATCTCGCAGGTCCTGCTCGCCAACAACGCGGCGAACATCGAAAAACTCGAAAAGCTGGGATCGGCGGATTTGTCCTACAGCGTGCCGGGGCACTCGCGGTTCCGCGTCAACGTCTTCCGGCAGCGCGGCACGGAAGCCATCGTGATGCGGGTCATCCCGAACCGGATTCCCTCGATCGACGACCTGTCGCTGCCGCCGCAGCTCAAGCAGATCAGCGAACTCAAGAACGGCATCGTGCTCGTGACGGGACCGACCGGGAGCGGCAAGTCCTCGACGCTGGCGGCGATCATCAACCTCATCAACGAGACGAAGTACTACCACATCGTCACGATTGAAGACCCGATCGAGTTCATTCATCCGCACAAGAATTCGACCATCCACCAGCGCGAACTCCACAGCGACACGCCCGATTTCGCCCTCGCCCTGCGCGCCGCGCTCCGGCAGGCGCCGAAAGTCATTCTCGTCGGCGAAATGCGCGACCGGGAAACCGTCGAAACCGCGATGGAAGCCGCCGAAACGGGCCACCTCGTGCTTTCGACGCTCCACACGGTCGATGCCGCGAAGACGGTTGACCGCATCATCGGCGTCTTTCCGAAGAGCGAGGAACACATCGTCCGGACGCGCCTCGCGCAGTCGTTCCGCTACATCGTCTCGCAGCGCCTGATTCCGCGGGCCGACCAGCGCGGACGGGTCGCCGCCATCGAGATTCTCCGTTCGACCATGCGGACGCGCGACTACATCGAAAAGGGCGAAACGGCGGGCAAATCGCTCGTGGACGCCATGAAGGACGGCGAAATCGAAGGCATGCAGCACTTCGACGCGGTTCTCGAAAAATTCATCCGCAACGGGACCATCTCCAAAGAGGACGGCATCTCCTACGCCACCAACCCCGGCAACCTGATGCTGCAACTGAGCGACCTCGCGCGCCCCGCGCCAAACGAATCTCCCAAGACCCCGACCGGCAGTTACCGCAACCCGATCGAGGGTCGCCAGGCGGCGCCGACCGACAACCCCATGCTGGACATGCTTGAACGGTAATGGAATCGCCCGCCTCCGCCTCGTCGCCCGAGGCCAAACCCGCCGCGCGGCGGTCGCCCCTCGCCGTCCGACTCGAACGCGCGACCGGAAAACGGTCCGTGGCCACCGCCATCGAGGCCCTCGACGCGGCGGCGCTCCCGCGTGACGCCCGCATCGGCGTGGTCGCCGACCCAGACGGCTCGCTGGTCGAGGCCCTCCTCCAGCACGCCCCGGCGGCGATCATCCACCATCTCGCCATCAGCCGCCCGGAACAGGAAGCGGCCCAGGCCGTCGGCCATCGCCTGAGCCGCTACGACGACGTCACCTGGGACGCCCTCAAGCTGCCGAATCTGCCCGACCCGGCAACCTGCCGGTTCAACGCGCTCTTCGGCGGGACCACCGTCGGCTGTCTCGACTTCGGCGAACTCTTCGCCTGGGCGCGGACGGCGGTCGCTCCCGGCGGCGCGCTCGCCCTCTTCGTCGAAACCTTCATCGGAAACGCGCGCTGGCGAAAACGCTATACCAAGGCCCGGCGGCTGCGCGCGCGGATGCTCGACGGCGCGCCCGACCTCGAAGACCAGATTTTTCCCACCCGCGACGAACTCATCGAATGGTTGCAGGAAGCCGGGTTCGAACGCATCCTGCTGCGCGGCCTGCATCGTCCGGGACGCCTCGCCCAGACCGAGTTCGTACTGGTCTCCGCGCGATAACCGCTGCCATGC